>JBOFEN010000016.1:0-42412 GCA_051648105.1 Bacteroidales bacterium | reverse complement strand
GTAGCTGTTGACTATCTTTATATCTAATCATAATGCAAGGGTTTAAGCCCAAATATACAAAAAAACGTGCACTTGAGCAAAGAAAGACAATCTTATTGATTTGGTAATCAAATAATTAAAACTTATTCAGCAGACCCTAGTTAGGATTTTACAAAATTGATTATTGTCGCTGTTTTGTGTATGTAAGTAGGGTGTTATGTGTTAGTTCTTTTTATAGATTAAAGGGCACATGTAAAAATGAAGATACTACAAACAAATAGGGAGTCAACTGATATTACTCAGTTGACTCCCTATTAAGTTTATCTCATAGTGTATATGAGAATTATAGTTTTACTTCAATACCGCTACGTTTCATAAGAGCTTTAACAGAAGGCTCTTCTCCACGGAAGCGAACGTAAAGTACCATTGGATCTTCAGTACCCCCTTTTTCAAGGATATTTTCGCGGAATGATTTAGCGATCTCTTTGTTATAGATACCGTTTTGAACGAAATAGTCGTAAGCATCCGCATCAAGAACCTCAGCCCATTTGTAGCTGTAGTATCCAGCTGCATATCCGCCAGCAAATACGTGGCTGAAAGCAGGAGTAAGAGCTACAGAGCTAACAGTAGGAAGAAGCTGAGTGTGAGCAATAGCATCGTTCTCAAACTGTTTAACATCTCCGCTGAAAGGTTTTGTTATAGTGTGCCAAGCCATGTCGTTGAATCCGAATGATAGTTGACGAACACAAGCGTATGCTACGTTGTAGTTCTTAGCATCAAGTACCTTCTGAACTAGGTCAGCAGGGATCTTCTCACCTGTTTTGTAGTGAACAGCAAACTTGTCAAGGTACTCTTTTTCACTTAACCAGTTTTCCATCATCTGAGATGGTAGTTCTACGAAGTCGCGGTAAACGCTTGTTCCTGATAGTGACTCGTAAGTAGAGTTAGCGAACATTCCGTGTAGAGCGTGTCCAAATTCGTGAAGGAAAGTCTCTACCTCATCGAAAGTAAGTAGGGCAGGAGTGTCAGCTGTTGGTCTAGTGAAGTTCATCACTATAGTAACATGTGGACGTGAATCCTTGCCATTCTCTTTGTATTGGCTCTTGTATCCGCTCATCCATGCACCTGGTCTCTTTCCAGCGCGTGGGTGAAAGTCAGTGTAAAGTACAGAAAGGAATTTGCCATCAGCATCAAACACTTCGTAAGCTTTTACTTCCGGGTGGTATACTTGTATCTTTTTGTTCTCTTTGAATGTGATACCCCAAAGGTCAGTAGCAAGACCGAATACTCCGTTTGTAACGTTGTTAAGCTCGAAGTATGGACGAAGTAGCTCGTCATTGATCTGGTATTTGCTATCTTTTAGCTTCTCAGCATAGAAAGACCAATCCCAAGGCATGATTTCGAAGTTCTTACCTTCCATACCAATCGCAAACCCGCGTACTTCAGCTACCTCTTGCATTGCAGTTGGTTTGAATGCAACTAGTAGGTCGTTAAGAAGTTTGTAAACGCTCTCTTGGTTTTTAGCCATACGATCTTGAAGTGTATAGGCTGCATAGTTTTCAAATCCAAAAAGGTTTGCCATAGCAAGACGAGAGTTTGCTATTGTCTCAACATTCTTGATGTTGTCAAACTCACCACCTATACATTTAGACGAGAAAGACTCCCACATCTGACGACGAAGGTCGCGGTTCTCAACGTATCTCATGAAAGAGATATATACAGGAGCTTGGTGTGTGAATAGGTAACCTGTTTTGCCTTTAGCTTCAGCTCTGGCTTTAGCCTCGTCAATATCTCTTTGCATAAGACCTTTTAGATCTTCAACATTCTCAACAACCATTTCGAATGCGTTGGTCTGTTTCAGAACGTTTTGCCCGAAGTCTAGTGATGCTTTGCTAAGTGTTGTGCTTAGTTCGCGATACTTCTCTTTGTCCTCACCTTGAAGGTTAGCTCCTCTTTTAACAAACCCTTTGTAGGTGTTCTCAAGAAGTTTTCTATCTTCGATAGATAGGTTAAGAGACTCACGTTGGTCATATACCTCTTTTACACGAGCAAATAACTTCTCGTTAAGGTTGATGTTATTTGAGTGAGCCGACATAAGTGGAGATAGCTTTTGTGAAAGAGCCATCATATCGTCGTTACTCTCAGAACTTGTAAGGTTGAAGAATACAGACCCAACACGACCGAAAAGTTCACCAGAGCGCTCAAGAGCTACAATTGTGTTTTCGAATGTAGCTGGCTTCTTATTGTTGATGATTGCATCAACTTCTTTGTTGTGCTGCTTCATCCCCTCTAGGAATGCAGGTTCGTAGTGTTCGAACTTAATTTTGTCGAAAGGCGCCGTCTCGTGCGGTGTCTTGTACTTCCCAAAGAATGGGTTCTGCGCTTGTGTCATAGACATAAATGCTAAAGAGAATAGTAATAGTTTTGTCTTTTTCATCCCAATTCGGTTTAAAGATTAATGGTAATAGACAGTTAATTATTTCATACGTATCAGAGTCATAAACTCTTCACGTGTTTTTGCCTGATTAAATGCACCTGTGAAGTCGGATGTTGTGGTAACAGAGTTCTGCTTCTCAACGCCGCGCATCTGCATACAGGTGTGTTGTGCTTCAATAACAACCATAACTCCAAGTGGGTTAAGAGTGTTTTGAATAGCCTCTTTGATCTGCATTGTTAGTCGCTCTTGTACTTGCATACGACGAGCAAAAACCTCAACAACACGAGCTATCTTGCTTAGCCCTGTGATGTGGCCATTTGGGATATATGCCACGTGAACCTTTCCGAAGAATGGTAGCATATGGTGTTCGCACATGGAGAAGAAGTCGATATCTTTTACGATAACCATCTGTTTGTACTCCTCCTTGAACATCGCTGATTTTAGGATCTTCTCAGCATCTTGGTGGTATCCTTTTGTTAGGAACTGCATTGCTTTGGCAACGCGCTCGGGAGTCTTAAGTAGACCCTCTCTGTGATCATCTTCGCCTAAAAGACGAATGATTTCTCTGTAGTGTTGGGCAATGGCCTCTCTGTTGGCCTCTTGCTCAGGTGTGAATTGATACATTATAGCTCAAGTTTTATTTCATCTCTTACTACGTACATCTCTCGACTAAAGTCAGGAAAAGCACGTTTCATTCGCCTCATCATCTGATCGGCATCTTCATAACTTCTAAAGTTTCCAATACGTAGACGCCAGAAAGGAGACTTGAATGTTACGTATGTCTCAATTTCTGGGAACATAGATCTAACTCTCTGCTCTTTTGAGAAAGCTTCGTTCTTGGAGCTGTTTTGCTGGTTTCCGGAGAAGAGTTGGACTCTGTATCCATCGACTTGGCTCATTGTTTGGTTTTCACCTTGTTGTCTACGTCCAATGAGTAGCTCTATAGCTTTTGATTGGCGAATAAGTACATCACCTTGTCCTATGATGTGTCTCTCCAGATGCGACACAATGGTTGAGTCTGCTCTGAAAGATTGTGCAACTATAATAGTTGAAGTAAGGGATAGAGTAAGGAACAGGGCTATTACTTTTCTCATATTGATATTAATTTTTTTATAGACAAAAACCGAAAGGGGGGCTTTGAGGCTCCTCTTTCGGGTTTTTGTATGCTATACTCTTATAGATTATGCTCTATTAGCAAGCTTCGATAATTGGAAGGAACGCCTCAACAGTTAGAGAAGCACCACCAATAAGTCCACCATCTACGTCTGGATTAGCAAATAGTTCTTTTGCGTTAGCAGCGTTACAGCTACCTCCGTAAAGGATTTGAGTTGCATCAGCAACCTCTTTGCCATACTTGTTAGCAACAGTTTGACGGATGAAAGCGTGGATCTCTTGTGCTTGAGCAGGAGAAGCAGTCTTACCAGTACCGATAGCCCAAACAGGCTCGTAAGCAAGAACGATTTTACCAAACTCTTCAGCAGAAAGGTTGAAAAGAGCCTCTTCGATTTGAGATTTAACAACCTCGAAGTGTTTCTCAGCTTCTCTCTCTTCAAGAACCTCACCGATACAGAAGATAGGAGTAAGACCATTAGCCATAGCCAAAAGAGTCTTTTCTTTCAATATTTCGTTTGTTTCACCATAGTATGCTCTACGCTCAGAGTGACCTAGGATTACATATTTAGCACCAGTAGATGCAACCATTGAAGCAGAAACTTCGCCAGTGTAAGCACCAGAAGTTTTGTCAGCACAGTTTTGAGCAGCAACGTTAACTACAGAACCTTCAACGGCAGTAGCAACAGATGCGATATGAGTAAAAGGAGCACCAATGATGATGTCACAGTTTACAGTTTTGCCATTCAATGCAGCTTTCAGTTCAGTTGCAAGAGCAACACCTTCTTGAAGGTTTTTGTTCATCTTCCAGTTACCAGCTACAATTTTTCTTCTCATAATCGTTTTTGTTTGTTTAGAATGTAATATAGTTGTCTCGATCACCTCTTCGGGATCTATTTTGTCCACAAACTCTTTAACCCCTCTTAATATTCTTATTCTATTAATAATGGCATTTGTTGAGCGCTCCAAAATTAATAGTATTGTTAGAATTGCAATGAATATTAGGCATAAAAACCAGAATATATATCCTAAAAGTTGTTGTCGCTCACTTAAACTAGTCGGGTTCTCTAGATAATTGAGCATAACATCTTCGTTTGGAAGATCATTTGCATTCCATTTTGCCAATACAACACCTTTACGAAGTAGCATTACACCAGGGTTGGCTCTTGTCATCGTCTTTAGTACTGTCTCATCAGATCTGTATAGAGGGTATTCAGCTCCAGTATTATCACGCCACTCATTTATAGCTTCACTACCTGAGGCTGTGAGTGCGTAAAATGGTATTCCCTCATCTAGTGTATAGTCATAGAGGTCGTTTATCTTATCTATACTTGTGTCGTCAGCCTTCTCTATGTTTGAGAATATCATCAAGAATGTGTAGCTACTGTCAGCAAGGATAGAGGGTACTATATCTACGCCGTCATCATCAAATATAACGAAGTCGGCAATAGGTGGTGTGTATCCTTTTTTTACTAGTTTGGTCTTTGTATCCACGAAGCTCCATGTTGAGTCCTCGGCTGGATAGTTCTCAATTGTAAACTCTTTCTCTACACCATTCTTACTGTAAATGAACGTGCTCTCATACTCATCTTGTGTTTTGCCCTCTGGGATTGTCATCAAGTCGGGTAGGTAGTTACCAACCTTATATGGTCTGAAATCCAGAAGGGGTAGATGATTGAGTGATAACCATGAGATGAGTATTGAGAATAGGAATGTGAGCACTGATGGGAACCATTGGAAGTCGCGACTATAGAAACTAAATATTGGTTGGCGTTTTACCATAAGGTAGATCGCTGCAGAAAGAAGAACTATATTCTTCCAAAAGGTCTCCCAATTTGTTAGTTTAACAGCATCGCCGAAGCATCCACAATCATCTACTGGATTAGCAATGGCTAGATAGAGAGTAAGTGGGGTCATAACACACATCGTAGCGAGACACCAAAATGTTGTTTTTCTCCAACTAGTACCCATAATAAGTGCCACACCAATGAGGAATTCAAAGGCTGCAAGTAGTACTGCCGCACTCATAGCTAGAGGCACTAAGAAGTCTAAGTGTAGCGAGTGGAAGTACTCGGTGAACTTTATAGCTGTGCCTGTTGGGTCTACAGCTTTCACTATTCCCGAGAAAGTGAATGTTACACCTAGTAACATTCGGCAAATTATGATCAATATTTTGTGATAAAGCTTCATATTATTCTTCTTTTGACTCGGTTAGCACTACTAGTATACTTTATAATTTGAGAGGGTTACTCTCCATACTCTATCTTAATCAAAGAGAAAAGAGCATAGTTTACCATATCCATATAGTTTGCATCTACACCCTCAGAGACTATGGTCTCTCCGTTGTTGTCTTCTATCTGCTTAGTTCTGTATATCTTCATTAATATGAGATCAGTACATGAGCTTATTCTCATTAATCTCCAAGCCTCGTCATAATCGTGATTCTTAGCATACATAAGCTCTTTGGTCTCTTTCATATATCTCTCATATAACTCAAGAGCCTGCTCATTGCTTATGTCACACTTGTCAGATGCACCAAGTTTTAATTGGATAAGTCCCATGATGCCATAGTTTACTATAGCAATGAACTCTCCACGAATATCGTCACCAACCTTTGAGACACCTTTTGTCTCAAGGCTTCTAATGCGATTTGCTTTAATATATATCTGGTCAGTTATAGACATAGGGCGCATTATACGCCATGCAGCACCATAATCAGCCAGCTTCTTACTATATAACTCTCTGCAATTTGAGATTACGTACTCAAACTGCTTAACGGTATCTACATTTTCCATAAAATTATTCTATACAATTGAAAGTGCAAATGTAGTAAATTAGTTATAGCTAAACAACAGTTGTTAACTCTTTAAACTTATTGCCTTACCTCTTAAGTAACTGCATGATGAAGTTAGCCGGAATGGTTGTTTTGGGCACTTTTGAATTGAACCATTTGTGCAATGGTAGGTCAAAACCGTTTCCATTCATGTAGTTATATAGAGATACTCTAAGACCTTCGCCAAATTTGTCGTGGTTGCCTCCCGTTGGGTCAATAAACTGTAGGTCATTGCGAGCAAACCCTTTAAATGGAGGTTCGGTGACCTGAATCTTGAACTTCTCAGGGTTTAATCCCACGGGGCTGTGAGCTGTAAGTGCAAATCTGTGCCAAAAAGCTGAGTGTATTAACTCAAGTTTAAAAAGCTGCCTTACCACTTCAAGAGAGTCTATTGTCTCTTGCTCACTCTGAGTTGGGAAGCCATACATAAGGTACGCGTGAACTAGTATGCCAGCCTCAGAGAAACTACGAGTAACTTTGGATACTTGCTCTAGGCTTACTCCTTTGTTGATCATATTGAGTATTCTATCAGAAGCCACCTCTATACCACCCGAAACGGCAATACATCCAGACTCCTTCATTAATCCACATAGATCATTATTAAAGCTCTTTTCGAAGCGAACGTTACCCCACCAAACAACCTTTAGATTTCTATCTATTATCTCTTTGGCTACAGCTCTAACAACAGCAGGAGGAGCAGCTTCGTCGACAAAGTGGAACCCGTTTTCTCCTGTTTGTTCTATCATCCTCTCCATTCTATCTACTATCATCTTGGCACTCGTAGGAGCGTAGCGTGATATATAGTCAAGTGAGCAGTCGCAGAAGCTACATTTACCCCAGTAGCAACCGTGAGCAAGTGTTAGTTTATTCCATCTGCCATCGCTCCATAGCTTGTGCATAGGATTTAGTCTCTCTATGAGTGATATGTATTTATCTAGCATGAGGTCTGAGTAGTCGGGTGTTCCGACGTTAGACATATCACAAGGAGTGTGTTCGTTTTTATCGAAGTATGTAACCTCTCCAGTTGCATCATCAAGAAGGAAGCATCTAACGAGTGAGTTCTTATCAGTTTTACCTGCTATATAGTCAAGAAGCGGAAGTAGACTGTCTTCAGCATCATCGAGAAGTAGAAAGTCTACTAAATTAAATAGTCTAGGCTCCTCAATCTGTCTTAGCTCTGTATTAACAAAACCACCTCCCATGATGATTTTTACCTCTGGTTTGTTCTCTTTTAACCATTGCGCTATGCGTAATCCACTATATAGATTCCCAGGGAATGGAATAGTTATGATTGCTATCTCAACGTCCCTTGATTGAGTAAGTTCTACTAGTGATTCAATAAGAAAGTTATCAGAGAAGGTCAGAGGTGCTGCTAAAGAATTAGCTATCTCATCGTATGAGGATGCACATCGGCCTAGTTGTTCTGCATATCTGCTAAACCCAAACTCCTGGTCAACACACTCTTTGATGAATGCAGTGATCTCCTCAAGATATATGGTAGCAAGGTGGCGAGCTTTATCCTCTAGTCCTATCACGCCAAAAGCCCACTCTAGTTCCTCATCATCGATCTCGCGTTCAACTATTGGTAGATAGTTGTTATGGCATATGGAGTAGGCAAGTGTGCGACGCTTTCCTTGTAGGAATGCAATAACGTGATCTATACTTTTCTCATAATCATTCCTGTATTCTAAAACAGTAGAAGAGAATTCACTAAGTTCAATATCTGACTGCTCTGCTATGTCAAAGGCTATTTTAAGTCCTCTTGAGGAGAATATCTTAAGCATTGTCTCCAGACTTAAGTCTGCTTGGAAAGAGTTAATGTTCAACTCATTTAGAAACCCTTTGATATATGCAGTAGCAGGGTATGGTGTATTTAGTTGAGTGAAAGGGGGCGTTAAGAGTAATATTCTATCGGAGTATATATTCATCATTCAGATCTTTGATTTATGCTAGTACGAATGTACATAAAGAAAAAGGAACTTATCGGCAAAGATAGTGCCAATAAGTTCCTTTTATCATAAATTAAGTATAAGCAATCTAATAATTTGTTTGACTATTTAGATCTATTAAGTGCAGCTTGTGCTGCTGCAACTCTCGCAATTGGAACTCTAAATGGAGAGCAGCTTACATAGTTCATTCCCATAGTGTCGCAAAACATTACAGAGGATGGTTCGCCGCCATGCTCACCACAGATTCCGAGTTTCAGCTCAGGATTAGTTGATCTTCCCTTCTGGCAAGCCATGTCGATGAGTGATCCAACTCCCTCTTGGTCTAATATCTGGAATGGATCGGCCTTTAGTATTCCCAGATCTTGGTATATCTTGAGGAACTTGCCCGCATCATCTCTTGAATAACCAAATGTCATCTGTGTGAGGTCGTTAGTTCCGAATGAGAAGAAGTCAGCAATCTTAGCAATCTTGTCGGCTGTAATGGCTGCACGTGGTACCTCAATCATGGTTCCTACTTTGTAGTCTACCACTGCTCCCATCTCTTTGAATACCTCTTTCGCAGTACGGTGAATGATCTCTACTTGATACTGAAGCTCAGCAACAACGCCAACAAGTGGCACCATAATTTCTGGATGAACCTTAATGCCCTCTTTGGCAACAGTAATAGCGGCTTCAATAATTGCTCTAGCCTGCATTTCAGTAATCTCTGGATATGTATTTCCTAGCCTGCACCCACGGTGACCTAGCATAGGGTTAAATTCAACCAAAGAGTCAACACTGAGCTTCACCTCCTCGAGAGTCAACCCCATCTCACGTGCTAGCTCTTTTTGTGTAGCCAATTGGTGAGGCACGAACTCGTGTAGTGGTGGGTCAAGCAGCCTTATTGTAACTCCAAAGCCATCCATAGCTCTAAATATTCCCTCAAAGTCTGATCTTTGCATAGGAAGAAGTTTCTTAAGTGCCTCTTTCCTACCCATAGTATCTTTGGATAGAATCATCTCACGCATGGCTTTAATTCTTTCACCCTCGAAGAACATATGTTCTGTTCGACATAGACCGATGCCCTTTGCTCCAAACTTACGGGCTACACGAGCATCATTTGGAGTGTCAGCATTACATCTTACTGACATACGTGTATACTTCTCACTAATATCCATTATTGAGGCGAAGTCTCCATCTAATTCAGCCTCTATGGTTGGTACTTTACCCTCGTACACCACACCTCTTGATCCATCGAGAGATATCCAATCGCCCTCTTTATAGGTATTACCACCCATGATGACTGTTCTATCTTTGTAGTTGATATTTATCTCACCAGCCCCAGAAACACAGCATTTTCCCATCCCCCTAGCTACAACGGCTGCGTGTGATGTCATTCCGCCTCGAGCAGTCAATATTCCCTCGGCGACACTCATTCCACGTAGATCCTCAGGTGATGTTTCGATACGAACGAGGATAACTTTTTTGCGTTTTTCTACCCACTCCTCTGCATCATCTGCAAAGAATACTATCTGTCCAGTTGCAGCACCAGGTGATGCTGGTAGCCCTTTAGCTATGGCCTTAGCTTTTGTTAGTTCTGTAGTGTCAAATACTGGGTGAAGTAACTCATCAAGTTTTGAGGCATCCATGCGCTTAATGACACTCTTATCATCTATTACTCCAGCTCTATGCATATCCATAGCTATCTTAACCATAGCAGCACCAGTTCTTTTGCCATTACGAGTCTGAAGCATCCATAGCTTACCATCTTGAATAGTGAACTCTAGATCTTGCATATCTTTGAAGTACTCCTCTAGACGATTCTGAACGTTGAATAGATCCTTTGCACACTCTGGCATAACCTCTTCTAGTGAGGGATATTTGTTTGCTCTATCACTCTCTGATATACCTTGAAGTTCAGCCCATCTTTTTGAGCCTTCAAGGGTGATCTGTTGAGGAGTACGAATACCAGCAACAACATCTTCTCCCTGAGCATTAACAAGATATTCTCCGTTGAAGATATTCTCACCAGTTGAAGCATCACGAGTAAAGGCTACACCTGTGGCAGAGCGATCTCCCATGTTTCCATATACCATAGCTTGTACATTTACAGCAGTTCCCCACTCCTCAGGTATCTGATACATACGTCGGTATGTGATAGCTCTATCATTCATCCAACTATCAAAAACGGCACATACAGCACCCCATAGTTGATCCCAAGCAGAGGCGGGGAAGTCATGGCCGGTTCTCTCCTTCACAGCCTTCTTAAATGATTTTACTAGCTCTTTTAGGTCTGAGACACCTAATTCTGTATCTAATTCTACACCTCTTTCCCTCTTCTTATGCTCCAATATCTCCTCAAAAGGATCTATCTCATACTTATCTTTAGGTTTCATACCAAGCACTACGTCTCCATACATCTGTACGAATCTTCGATATGAATCCCAAGCGAAACGCTCATTTCCTGATTTAGCTGCAATTCCCGCAACAACCTCATCGTTTAATCCCAGGTTAAGTACTGTATCCATCATACCTGGCATCGAGACTCTTGCTCCTGAGCGTACAGAAACTAGAAGAGGATTTGAAGTGTCCCCAAACTTACACCTCATTAGTGTTTCTGTCTTAGCAATTGCAGCCTCAACCTCTGAACGCAGAAGTTCTACTACCTTATCTCTCCCAAGCTGATTGTACTCTGTGCAGACCTCAGTTGTAATAGTAAATCCAGGAGGTACTGGCACACCAATAAGGTTCATCTCCGCTAGGTTTGATCCCTTGCCTCCCAATAGGTTTCTCATCTCAGCACTACCTTCAGCAGATCCATTTCCAAAGGTGTAGATTCGTTTTTTAGTCATATTAGTTTTAGGTTTTAAGTTTAGAGATCTAACGATAGAGTAGATCAGGCTAAGTTTAAAAGGGTAAATAGTATTTTACATTATACTTTATATATTGATAACAAATAATAAAAATATCTGTTCAATTATATATTGACCTATCAACTAATAATAAATAAGGTTGAGGTGCATTTATGCACCCCAACCTTATTTCGTAATATGTATTTATTCTTATTTATAGGATCAAGTTAAAGATGTATCCTGAGATAATAATGAATAGAGCAACTGTGCCAAAGAATATTGCTATTAGTCTCCATGTCATTGCTTTTTTGAGCATTGTGGCCTCTGGTAATGATAAACCAACAACAGACATCATGAATGCGATGGCTGTTCCTAGTGGTACTCCCTTAGCAACGAATACTTGAATAACAGGAACTATCCCGCTACAACCAGCATACATAGGAACAGCAAGAATTACTGCAAGAGGAACAGCAAACCAATTATCCTCTGATAGATATTTCTCAAAGAATCCCTCGGGTACATATCCGTGCATGATAGCACCTATTGCAATACCAATAATAACATAGAGCAGTACACCTTTCACTATGGCCCAAGCATCTTTGACAATGGTAGGTAATCTCTTTAGGAATGGGACGTGCTCACTCTCCCAAACCTCATTCTCTGCCTCAGATGTGGCTTGAAGTTGCTGTACCCAAGGGCTTAGGTATCTCTCAAGTTTGAACTGACCAAGTACAATGCCTCCAATAACACCAAGTAGTATTCCGCTAATGGCATATATTAAGGTTACCTTTATACCAAATGCACCCCAGAAGAGAGCTATTGCTACTTCATTAACAAGTGGGGATGTGATAAGGAATGCAAAGGTTACACCAAGTGGAATGCCACCTTTGACGAATCCAATGAATAGTGGTATTGATGAACATGAACAGAATGGAGTTATGGCACCAAAGAGTGATGCTAGCAGATACTGTAACCCATAAAGTTTTCTTGAGTTTAGGAATGTGCGTAGTCGTTCGATAGGGAAGTATGCATTTACAATTCCCATTATTAGGCTTATTAAGAAGAGAAGAATAAGTATCTTGATTGAATCGTAGAAGAAGAAGTTTACTGCCTCTCCAAGATGTGTTCCCTTCTCTAGGGCAAATATGTTATATACTAGCCAGTCTGCGAATGATTGTATCATTATTATCTATTTTGTTAGTTAATTAAGTATAGGTTCTATATTGTTAATCCTCTTTAGAGGTGAAGTATTTGCGACTGTTATTTGCAATCTTTACCAAGAAAAGCATAACTGGTACCTCAACTAAAACACCCACAACAGTGGCTAGTGCTGCGCCTGAATTTAATCCAAAAAGAGAGATAGCAACAGCAACCGCAAGTTCAAAGAAGTTACTTGCACCAATCATACCTGCAGGGGCAGCCACATTGTGTGGCAGTCTCGAATATTTAGCCCAACCGTAGGCTACAAAAAATATTAGTACTGTTTGTATTATCAGAGGAATTGCAATAAGAGCTATATGTAGTGGGTTCCTCAGTATGGTTTCCCCTTGAAATGAGAATAGTATAATAAGAGTAAGTAGAAGCCCAATAATTGTTGCACTATTGAATTTCTTGATGAAGACATTATTGAAATAGTCAACGCCTCTATTCTTTATTATCCAGATACGACTAATAACAGCAGCAACAAGTGGCATTACAACGAACAGAAGAACGGATAATAGTAGTGTCACCCAAGGAATAGTTATACCAGTGATCCCAAGTAGTAGGGCCACAATAGGTGCAAAAGCAACTAATATGATAAGATCATTTACTGCAACTTGAATAAGAGTATATGCTGCGTCACCTTTGGTCAGGTAGCTCCATACAAATACCATTGCTGTACAAGGGGCAGCACCAAGAAGAACAGCCCCAGCTAAGTACTCATTTGCTAGATCTTCTGGTATAAGTGACTCGAACACATTATAGAAGAAAAACCATGCGATGGCAAACATAGTGAAGGGTTTAATCAACCAGTTTGTTACACAGGTTATAAGAACCCCTTTAGGGCGTTTGCCTACATTCTTAACACTATTGAAGTCTACTTTTAGCATCATTGGATAAATCATTATCCATATTAGAATAGCAATAGGTATAGATACGTTGGCATACTCAAATTGGCTGAGAGTATTAGGAATAGAAGGTATAAACTCTCCGATGGTAATGCCAATGGCTATACATAGAGCTACCCACAAAGAGAGATAGCGTTCAAAGAACCCTATTCCCTCTTGTTGCTTTTTACTCTTCATATTATTTATTTGGAAGAATGTTCTTGGTATAGAAGCTGTAGAATTGCTCTTTTATCTCATCTCTAACTCTTCTGAACTCACTATCGATAAACTCTTTCGATCCAACAGTGTGTGAAGGATCATCGAATCCAATGTGAATTCGGTGTTTAACATCACCTATAAATGCAGGGCAGCTCTCATTTGCACCACCACAAACGGTAATTACATAGTCCCACTTTTCACCTAAGTATTTTTCAACAGAGTCAGAGGTGTGTCCTGTGATGTCAATGCCAGCTTCTTTCATTGCCCACACAGCACCCTCGTTTAGTATCCCTGCTGCTTGAGTACCAGCCGAACATACTGTAATATCTTTGTCGAATGATTGAAGAAACCCGTGGGCCATTTGGCTTCTGCAACTGTTACCAGTGCATAAAATAAGTATTTTCATAATTGTCAATAGTTTTATTATATGTAGTAAATATATGCGTAGTAGATACCAACTCCAATAAATAGTATAGCGACTCCTTTTCGTAGCCATATCTCAATGCTCTGCATTCTGTTGTAGAACTTTCCAATCTTAGAGACACTATACGCTAAAATCCATGAAATGAGTATTACAGGAAGAGATGTGGCAATGGCAAAGATAATTGGAAGCGCAAGGCCATTAGCCTCTGAAGCTGCCATAGGAATAAGCATACCAAAGAAGAGTATTCCACTACCTGGGCAAAAAGCTAATGATAGAAGTATCCCCAGAAGTAGTGCACCCCATCCACCTTTCTCTCTAAGCTTCTCACTATTTGAACTATTTATGCCAAACTTAGGGAGATTGAGCTTATCGGAGAAAATCATCAGAAGACCAATCAATATCAGTGCTGGAGAGATAAGTGTCTCACCGTAAGTGCTAATACTGTTCTGTATGGTAAATAGGCTTGCTCCTTTTCGCAGTAGAGGTATCAATATTAATCCAAGTAGAGTGTATGTTATTATGCGCCCCAAAGCGTAAAGCAATCCACTTCTAAAGAGGCGATCTCTACTCTCTATGTCACGTGTAATATATCCTATTGCCGTTATATTTGTAGCCATAGGGCAGGGACTTACAGCAGTTAGAATTCCTAGTATGAATGCAGTTAAAGGAGGTATACTACTACTTTCAAGGATGTTTTGTAAGAGCTCCATTTGTGACTAGTTATTTATCAAGGATTCAATAACGCTCTTTACCTCCTCTTTGAATTTATCAGGCGAGTTCTTTGCATACATAAATCCAAGCTCTGTAAGGTTATTAATATCTTCTTTACCATCAATAAATTTGTTGATAAAGAGAGAAGACCACGAAACCTCATACTTTTGAGCTAATATCTTATTCTCTGCCAATGATATATCGACAGATTTAAAGATAATAGAGCTGTCTTTCAGCTGTTCGCTATATAGAGTTTCAACAACCTCTTTAGTATGACTCTCTATTGCATTACAAGTAATACATCTATTTTTGCCGTGGAAGTATATTACCTCGATACGGTTATTGCCATTTTGCGCTATGCTAGTAATCTCTCTATTTGCTGAATTGCTACCACCACCAGCACAAGCTGCCGTGATAAGAGAGAGTAGAGCAAATACTACTATTTTTATCATAATATTGACTATTTAGTTAGTAGCTCTTTCATCTCTGTTAACGAATAGTTCTTGCCTGATGAGATAACTTTCCCATCTATCACTAATCCAGGTAGGCGCATTATGTTATAACTCATAATCTTTATCATATCCTCCTCCTTGATTACAGTTGCATCAAGATTTAGATCAGCCACAGCCTGTTTCACAGTTTCAAAAAGGGTTTTGCATCCAGCACACCCTGTACCTAGTACTTTAATTTCCATTGTTGAATTGATTTAGTGTTTATATTCGTAGTTCGTGGAATGACGAACAGTATTTCTAAAATAAAAGAGGGTATAGACCCTCTATGGACAACAAACATCCAATCTTAGTTTACTGAATAGTATTGAGAATAGCTTCTGATTTACCTGCCAGTTACTCTTATTGATACAGTATCTAACTTTTGGACCCTCTATCTCACCCTGAATAATACCAGCCTCTTTAAGCTCCTTTAGATGCTGTGAGACTGTAGCCTTAGCTATAGGTAACTCATCGTGAATATCCCCAAAGAAGCAACTGTCTTGAGAGAGAAGGAACTCTACTATTGCTACTCTCGCAGGATGCCCAAATGCCTTTGCCACTTTAGCGATCTGCTCCTGTTCGGAGCTATATCCTTTTTGTTTACTCATTTGTTATTCTATTGTGTTCGCAAAGTTACGAACTGTTCGCAAATATGCAAACAATATTGTACAAAAAAGAGTCTAAACTAATAGCGAATTAGTTTAGACTCTTATATTTTAGTGTATTATACTTGATTATCTCTTCTTGCTTTTGAAGGGTATGAGGTAGTATGCATTAGCCGAAATAACCTGATTGGCCGATGCCTCGAAAGGATCGCTCTTTGAGTTATTAAAGATATCACCCAATCCGAAATAGTATCTACCATCTATACCGAAGGTTCCAATCTTTGAGCGAAACTCAAATCCTAGACCACCACACACACCATAGTCTACTCTATTCTCTACTGCCTTACCACGACCCATTGACTCATTTGGCTCACCATAGTTATTGACCTCACTATCGCCAATAAGGAAACAGATCTTAGGTCCAAGGTTCACAAAGATACGTGTTGGTCCTGCATTGAAGAATATGTGTGTCAAAAAAGGAACTTCTATATAATTCAACGTGCGATTATAGGTGTTTGGATTATCAAGAGTTACCTTTTCAGCCCATCCTCTTTGTTGGAAGTTAACCTCTGCTTGCAGACCGAAGTACTTCTCGGCTATGTACCTCATGGTTACACCTGTGTTGACTCCCAGCTTCATCGTCTGCTTTAGAGTAGGTGAGAACCTCATAGTTGAGAGAGTTGCTCCACCATTTACACCTATATAATACTCCTTAGGGTAGTTGTTGTGTAGTTGTGCCTCTAGTGTAGTAGTCACCAATAGAAGCAGAGTTACAATAGCAAATTTAGTCCAAGCTCTCATACTCTTATTTTATCATTTTCTTAATAATATCATACTCAGGGGTGTATTGTATGAGGTATAGATTTCTGTTGATCAAACCACCATTAGTCCCCATCTGAGACATCTTAAACCCACTTTGAATACCATCATAATTGCGACGAGTGATCTCCTGAATAGGAGAATCCTTTCCATTAGCAATAGCTTGAAGGAAGAATAGACCAGTATCGAAGCCCAATGCTCCAAACTTAGGGTAGCTATTCATCACATCTCTTTGATACCATCTCTTGTATGATGTGTAGAAAGCATTAAGTCTAGGAGAGTTATTTTCTGCATAGAAGGAGCTATATATGTGCGTGTCTAGTATGTAGAACGCTTCTATGAAGTCTTTTACAAATGTCTGCCACTCTGGATAGCCAAAAAGGCTCATCCTTTGAGCTGGATTTGCTTTCTTATATATCTGAAGAAGAGGTAGCAGGCTCTTGAGCGACTCCGATGCCCCATTCTCAGGTATTATCATATAGTCACTATTTGTATCGAAAAGCTCAGGTTTGATCTCTACATCTTCAGGTGTGTAGCTATAGTCAACATACTCAATCCCTACTGAATAGAATCTCTCTCTTAGCTGTTTGCAAAGCTCAGCTTTATCACCACTCTTGCCAAGTTCTTTGATGAATATCACTTTCTTTGATCTAAAGCGATCAACATACATATTTACTACCTCAGGGTAGAGGTGAAGTTGAGGTGTATTTATTTGAATAGCATAAGGGTTTCTATCCATTACATCACTTCTTGAGGTGAAGGGTAGAAGGATAGGAATCTTTCTTTCTGCCGCAAAGGTGTTTAATTTAGCTATCTGTTCGTTCTGTGTTGGCCCAATTATAATGTTTGCATCAGAGAGACCATTAAGAGTAGTGTAGTCTGTACCCTTGCGATCGAGCTCCTGTGTATCATAGACATCCAATCTAATGCTTACGCCACGTCTCTTGAGAGAGTCCATTGCCATAAGTAAGCCCTCGTAATACTCCACGAATCGACGTTGATTCAAGTCTCGAGGATTATAGTTGCCCGCATTGAAAGGGAGAAGTATTACAGCATTTACGCTATATCTACTAGCAACTCCCTTTATCTCCTCACTAGGAGTAATAGGGGTTAAGCTTGAGTTTGGTATCAATATTGTTCGACCAATAGAGAATGTCTCAGCTGAAAGTCCAGGGTTTGTAGAAACGAGAGACTCAATAGTTACACCATAGGCTCTAGAGATAGAGTATAGAGTCTCTTTAGGTTGAATGATATGAGTCTTTAGCTGTGAGATTTCCTCTTTAGGCTCTACAACTATAGCTCTCTCCTCATACTTAGGAATGCGAAGTATCCTTCCCGCCTTGAGCTTCTCCTTAGCCCCCGGGTTTAGATCCTCTAGTTCGTCAATAGTGACAGAGTATAGTCTAGA
This sequence comes from Bacteroidales bacterium, assembly GCA_051648105.1. Classification (GTDB taxonomy): domain Bacteria; phylum Bacteroidota; class Bacteroidia; order Bacteroidales; family UBA7332; genus UBA7332. The sequence goes on along the minus strand of JBOFEN010000016.1, from coordinate 24,509 downwards.
TATAGCTGAAAGAGTCTGCTTCTTCTCCACTGTATGAACGAAGTAACCAACCCTTACACGTTCTACCTCAGTCTTGGATTTATCCTTAAGGCTATCACCCTTAACTTCGGTTGTTCCATTTTTTGCAGTAGAAGGTATTAATATAGCATCGCCGCTTTTTAGTCCCTTCTCCAATCCACCGTTAGCAGACCGTATCATATCTTCGGTCACACCAAAACGACGAGTGATAGAGTAGAATCCCTCAGCAGGTTGTACCGTATATATATAGTACTCCTTACCCTCAACCATCTTTTTAGGCAGAGAGTGTTGAGCCATCAGTGAAGGCACTGAGAGTATAAGGAAAAGCAAAGCTATTATTATCGAATCTCTATTCATTGTAAAAATTGTATTACTCTTAGGAAGCAAAAGTAACAAAAAAAGCGAACCTTTCGAATAGGTTCGCTTCTATTAAGTATTTAGAACTGATAGTCTACGCAAGCACGCCCTGCCGCAACTGCTCTGATAGTAACAGCAACAGCCTCGTGAGCTGGGTGAATTGCATATGCCTCAAGATCCTCAAGTGATTCAAAATCGGAGCTTAGCATGAAGTCAAACTTCTCAGCTGGGTTAGCGTTAAACATAACCTCCATTGATTTAAGTGTTGGTACAACCCCAACAAGTGCCTCAAGGTCACTTTTGATTTGCTCTAATTTAGCAACCTTCTCCTCTGGAGAGTTGAACTCTTTAAGTTGAAAAAGTACGATGTGTCTGATCATAACTAGATTAATTATTCTGTTTTGGTTAATTTGAATGTCATTCTGTGGTGTTTGCTCACCCCTAGCTCAACAATAGCCTTACGGTGTGCAGCCGTTGGATAGCCTCTGTTTCTGTTCCAAGCATACCCTGGCTCAATAGCGTGCAGCTCATCCATATAGTCATCACGGTATGTTTTGGCAAGAATTGAGGCAGCAGCTATGCTCATCAACTTTCCATCACCCTTGACAACTGTAGTGTGAGGTATATCTTCAAAGGGTTTAAACCTATTTCCATCAATGAGAAGATGCTCGGGTCTCACACTTAGCTGTTCAACAGCCCTATGCATAGCCAATATTGAAGCGTTGAGGATATTTATCTCATCAATCTCTTGAGCAGTCACCACACCCACAGCCCAAGCAATGGCTTTACTCTCTATAATAGGTCGAAGAGCCATTCGCTGTTTTTCACTAAGCTTTTTTGAGTCGTTGAGTTCAGGACACTCAAAATCTGGAGGGAGAATCACCGCAGCGGCAAAGACTGAACCTGCTAGGCAACCGCGTCCCGCCTCATCACATCCTGCTTCTATGCGTCCCGCCTCTAAATAGTTTTGCAACATAGATTGCTTGTTTAAGTATTTGAGACTCCAAAAATAGCAAAAAAATTTGTAGCTTCGCCTGCAAATAAGCAACCAATAACCAGTTAAGAAGAGTCTATGGCAAATAACGATTGGAAAAGCAGACTCAATGTAGTCTACTCAACAAACCCCGATTTTGGCTACGAGAGTGAGGACGATCAAGAGGAGGTGGAGACTCTACCAGTAGAGAAACAGAATCTTCGCGTATATCTCGACAGAAGCCATCGTAAGGGTAAGACCGTATCCTTGATCAAAGGATTTGAAGGAACAGAAGATGACCTCAAGGAGCTTGCAAAGCTTCTTAAGACCAAGTGTGGTGTGGGAGGATCTGTAAAGGATGGTGAGATAATCATTCAGGGAGACTTCCGAGTAAAGATTGTAGAGATACTCAAGAGTGAAGGCTACAGCCGAACTAAGGCTGGCAACTAGTCATATAACATAGGACCCGGTATTTAGATTGATCAATCTAAATACCGGGTCCTATGTTATCGTTAAGCCTTATAGTTACTACGATTTGATTAGTAGTACAGTCGCATAGGCAGAGATGCCCTCCTCACGACCTGTGAAGCCTAGCTTCTCAGTTGTAGTTGCCTTGATGGATACATCCTCCATATCAACGCCCATCACCTCTGCAAGCTTAGCCTGCATTGTCGGAATATGCTCTTTGAGCTTAGGTCTCTCAGCACAAACAGTAGAGTCTATATTTCCCAACTCATACCCTTGAGCTCGTACTAGCTCCATCGTTCTAGCAAGAAGTATCTTACTGTCTATATTCTTAAACTCACTACCCGTGTCAGGGAAGTGAAACCCTATATCACGCATATTTGCAGCACCTAGTATAGCATCACAAATGGCATGTATAAGAACATCTGCATCTGAGTGTCCGAGTAGTCCGTGAGTATGCTCAAGGTGTATACCTCCAAGCCAAAGCTCACGACCCTCAACAAGCTTATGCACATCGAAGCCCATTCCTACACGTATCTTCATATCTAAGACTTTATTATAATAGTAGATTATCGACGAAGCAAGTTGCGCATACCATCAATGTCGAAAGCCAATGATACACGTATTGTTTGGTCAAGCGGGCTCGATTGTGAGGCGATAAGGTAAGAAGCATCCAATCTAAATGCGCTCAACTTGAAGCCGGCACCAATAGAGAAAAACTTACGGTTACCCTTCTCAGGACTCTCGTAGAAGTAACCCAAGCGACCAAAGAACTGATCGTTGTAGCTATATTCAGCACCCACACCAACGCGAATCTCTTTAAGCTCCTCACTAAATCCTCCTGGTGCATCGCTGAATGATTTGAAGATACCAGAGATAGGTGAAGTCTCAAGATACTTCTGGTAACGAGCATCGTACTCCTCATCAGCCTCATCTGTTCCCTGAACTGGAGGTGTTGGTACGAGTAGTTTAGATAGGTCTACCGATGCAGTAATCTTGTTATAGTCATCAAAAGGGTAGGTGAACGCTGCCCCAAGACGCATATTTGTTGGGATGAAGAACGAGGTGTTACCATCGTCGTAGCTCATCTTTGTACCAATGTTAGAGATGTTGAAACCAAAAGAGAAGTTACCCTCGCGTGCTCCAACATATACAGGAGAGGTGTAGAAACCAGCGATGTCAGCTGAGAATCCGTTTGCTACGCTCGACTCCTCACTTACATCCAGACCTGAGTAGATATATCTCATAGCCACAGCCATAGAGAATTTATTTGATAGGCGGCGTGAGTAACCAAGATCGATAGTCATCTCGTTTGGTGAGGCTTGGTTGATGATGTTACCAGAAGCATCTGTTAGGTCTATTTTACCAAGAGAGAAGTATCTAAATGAACCAGAGATAGCTTGGCGATCATCTATCTGGTAGTATCCAGCAAGGTTAGAAAGGCCAATATCACTAACCAGTTTACTCAACCAAGGAGTGTATGTGAAGCCAATACCTGAGGCACTCTCAGCAAAGGCATACTTAGCAGGGTTCCAGAATTGAGAGTTGACATCAGCAGATGTAGCAACACCCACATCACCCATACCCGCACCACGAGCATCTGGGGTGATAGAAAGGAAAGAGGCTCCAGTGTACTCTGGGTTTGGTTGGCTCTCTTGAGCAGAGGCACTTATTGCTACCGCAGAAAGTGTAAGGGCTAATGCCGATTTTTTCAGTAGATTGTTCATTTGTTATCTAACTTGTTTATTTGTTTTCACTAAAGGTTATTATATATGGAGAGCTCTATTGAGCAACAATTATCATCTTCTTAGCCTCACTCACCGAGCGACTACTCTCGGTCGAGATATATGCCTTATAGATATATGCCCCAGCTCTAACTCCACCTCCAGCAGAGCTTCGAAGGTTCCAAGTGATAGGGAACGATTTAGTATCTTCAGATACACCCTTGCGGCTGCCCCTCCAAACTACTCTTCCCACTAGGTCATAAACCTCTATCGTCACATCCACCATAGCCTCTGGGCGGTTGTGTATGACATAGAAATCTATTGACTCACCACCCACACGAGGCAGGTTGTCAGGAGTATTAGCATTGAAATATATTTGTGCAAGCTCAGGCTTTAGACCACTCTCCACTTTGAAGTTGATCGTTCGGCTGTTTGAGTTATTAAATACATCCCATGCCTTGAAGCTCAAGGAGTGATCGCCACTCTCAAGCTCAGGTATTGCAAAGCGCACAAAACCTCTTCGGCTATTGCCTGTCTCTGGTCTGAAGTAGCTGTTTACAACATAACTCTTAGAGGGGTTGTTGTCTATTGTTACTACCATCTCGTGGCCAATAGCTGCTTGAGACATATTGATTCCTGTCTCATCCTCAAGCTCAACAACTAGTAGGGGAGTCTCATTGACCCTATCCCCACTGATGAATCCCTCCTCGTTGAGGTACATCTGTAGTATCTCAGGCCCATTATCCTCCACCTTGATATTGTCGGCAGTGCCGTTTACAATGACATTCGAGTAGACACCCTGAGCCTCGTTGCCCTCCTTATCAGTGGCATATACATTTATACGTGCTAGATCAGTAGAATAGCTTATGTCTTTGGACATTGTAAACTCGATGCGAAACTTACCTTGGTTGACCTCATCCTTGCCCACAAAGAGCAGTTTAGATCTATCGGTGAAGATAAATGGTGTTCCCGTGCCATCATTGTCCATCGTTGTCACCTTCTCAGCACAATCAAAGAGTGTAAGCTCAAGCGAACCATCAAACCAAGTGGCAAGTGAGCCATCATGATCCAATATATCACCCTCAATAACAACCTGCCCAAGAGCCTTCAGAGTATCAGCTTTTGTGCTTATCTCAGCCCCGTTTATAGATCTTATCTTAGCTGTAAACTCAGGGTAGGCGAGCTTCAGAGCAGGGTCTCCCAATAGCATGAAGCTGAGTTTGTTCCTATCGCTCCCTATGGCCCTCTTAGACTCCCTCATCACATCGCCCAGAGTTAGGCGATATCCCTGGCTATCTTTTGTGAATATCTTACGAACGAAGTTAGAGTTTAGTGTGTAGTTCGGTCCTGAATATACAATACGCGTTGTAGAGAAGAGAGCTATCCCACCTCCTTGAGGGTGAAAAAGTATAGCCTCTCCAGCCGACGAGGTGTAGTCATCAAAACGACTAAAGTCGCAAGTGGCAGTAACCCACAGCGGCAGTCGGTTGATATAAAGGTTTGATATATCCTGCATTGTAACCATCTGTTCAGCCGTCCATGAGGTTGTGTTGCCATGCCCGGTTAGGTTCACCATCAGCACCCCCTTTTTGAGCTGGTCAAACATCTTACGTTTGGCATCAGGATATGTCCCGCCCGTAGCAGACTGCTCTTTCTTGAAAGCATCAAGATAAACCTTATTTACAGCAAAGTCAGGATGGCTACTCTCTATATATTGAGTCAGAGCATCTGCATCTCTCATGTGTAGATTGTTGTCACCATCGTCAGCCACAAAAAGAAGGTTGCTCTTCCACGATCCACGCTCGTTATTCGCAATATACTGCTCGATTTTATCAACTGCAGTCTCAGCCTCTAGGCGACTTCTCGCAGGTATTCGACCAATACCTAGGTCAATATTATCAGCCGAGAGGTTAGCCCCCTCGTTGTCGTCAAGGAAACCGAAATAGTCATCCGTAACGTATGAGGAGGTCTCGCTGAGCGAGTTCTCAGATTGATAAGTCAATACTCTATTTGAAAGAGCACTGTTTTTACCTCCCACTAATCCGCGGTTGTCATAAGTTCCACTCCCTAGAATTAGTAGGTAACGAGGTCTCTCTAGCTCATCTTGTGCACGATCGTAGAACATCTTCATGAAGAGTCTGATGGCAGTTGCGTCGGGTGTACCAGATGAGAACTCATTGAATATAGCCTCAGGAGTAACGATGGTTACATTGAGTCCATCCATCTGAGCGTGTATATTAGCAACTCTCTCTGCTGGCGAGAAAAACTCCTCCGGCGTGAGAATTACCATGTCTGTCTGTGTGATTGAGTGCAGATTCTGGTTGCTCACCGAGCCTATCACCTCAGGTGATGGGAATGAGCCAGAGGGATCGACAAGGAGAAACTCCTTAGATGGTGAGAGTTGGCTAACGAAAAGGTTGTTTGACCCCGAAGCTTTCGAAAGAGATACGGGGCTAGTTCTATCTGTTATATCCCACACTTGGTGTCTACCAGAGATGTTTCCCACCTCCCATGATATATTCTCGCCCTCATGTTCGCTGCTTCGAAAGTGTGTGTAGCTACCATAAGACCTTAGCTCCCTTTTAACTTCGAAACGAAGGTAGTTGAGGTGAACGTTCACGTCACCACGTCTACCGTAGGTTACCGTAGTTGTATATATACCACTTTCGCTCGGGGTGAATGACCCCACAGAGTTCACAGCCCTTGCCTTCTCGTAGCTGTCGCTGCTTTTCTGAGGCATAGTGGTTGATATAGCATCAACAGAGTTCACCGCCACTTTCAGAGAAGTAGAGGAGGATGCCAGAGCAATAAAATCGACTCTTACCCTTGGGCTCAGATCAATTATGCCTGGGATAGTAAGCTCGAAGCTCTGAGAGGTATTGTATGAGAAATCCTCACCATAGAACTCACGTCCCGTATTGGTGATATTCTTCAGATCATTCTCATGAACAATGATATCATCAAAACGAGATAGTCGAGTTGTTGGATTAGATGAGGAGCTTGCTTGAGTGATCTCCTTGGCCTTGCCATCACTCTCACTAAGGAAGTAGTATCCTCGAGTTGAATATGGATTGTTGCGATGTATGTATGATCTTGAAGAGGCGTTCCACTCTATGGATCTTGGACCTTGAGCTACGAATAGTATGTAGTCTCCAGCTCCAAACACACCATCTGCTCCTAACTCCTTATATATGCTCACCTCGGGTAGGTCATCATGACGGTCTGTCGAAAGCTTTTCGCTCAACATTGCACCACCATAGCCATATACTTTTACTTTATCTGGATTGGAGAATCCAGCCTTACGCAGATCATCGAATGATAGTTTGTACACACCACTCTGTCCCACAGCTATCTTAACCCACTTGCCCGAGGCTAGTTTGGATGAGGATTGCCAATGTTCTGGAGCGAAAGCGTAGCTCTGCTCCCAACTGCAAAGTAGGGATATGAGCAGTATTGTAAATAGTTTATGAAGCATATTGATGATGTAAGGTCAGTAAGTTATTTCACCGAGAACTCAAGAATTTTATTCTCTTGTAGGTATCCGCATATCTTGTCGCCAATAGCGAGTCGTCCAACTCCTGTTGGAGTACCAGTAAATATCAGATCGCCCTTTTTTAGAGTGACGTATCTACTAACATACTCAACTATTTGATCAATAGAGAAAATCATTTCGCTGCTAGATGCCTCTTGGCGCTTTTCGCCGTTAAGCTCCATTTTAAAGTGCAAATCCTGCATATTCAAATCCTCAGTAGGGCTAAACTCCCCGATGATTGCTGAATTGTCAAAGGACTTAGATATCTCCCATGGTTGACCCTCTTTTCTTAGTCTCTCTTGCAGATCGCGGGCAGTGACGTCAATACCAACAGTAACAGCATCGTAGTATCTATTTGCAAACTTAGCAGATATGTTCTTTCCAACTCGCGATATTCTGATGACTATCTCTGTCTCATACTCTATCTGGTCAGAGAAATCAGGTATGTAAAAATCTTTTCCGTCTTTGAGAATTGATGTGTCGGGTTTCATAAAGATAGTTGGAGTAGTAGGGTTTTCAACTCTTCCCATCTCACTATTGTGGTTGGCATAGTTCCAGCCAATGGCTATAATCTTCATAAATTGATACTTTTGAGTCTATTACACGAGATGCAAATATAATTAGTTTAAGCCATATAATAAGGGAAAAAAGCTCAAAGATGTGTCATTCTAACATCTTTGAGCTAATTAATCGATATTCCTAGGCTGTGAGTCTGTTATAATCTCTTGATATCTATTACTTTCTTGTCAATATAGTTTTCATATCTGAAAGTGGGCATAGCCATAGCCATAGCGGCGTGAATTTTACCCTCAATACCTAGCTGTTTAGCTAGTGCATTTGATCTATCTTGCTTGATGGCTGAAAGAACAAACCCCATGTAGAACTGAGCCACTCCGAGTGACTCTGCCATAAGTGAGGCATTTTGGTAGGCTAGGTTTGAATCCTCAATGCCAAATCGGCTACTCTTAGGTGTGTAGATGATCAGTGCAGCTGTTGCCTTGCGCATGATCATGTCGTTGCCATTGTCGAACTCTGTGGCAATCTTCTTGAATGCTGGTACGTAGGCAAAGGCTTCAGGCATAAGTGGCTTGATGATGGCTCTGCCCAGTGGGTTGTCTAGCTTTTTGACGATAGAAGAGAATACGCCGATGGTGTATCTAGAGAGCTCTAGAAGTCTTTGACTATCTGTGATTAGAAGGAACTTAACCTCCTGTTTGTTGCTTGCTGTAGGTGCTCTATAGGCTGCTTCAACGATCAAATCGAGTGATTCGTTTGGTATTGCGCTCTTAGAGAATGCTCTATTTGAGCGGCGTGCTCTTATCAGGTTTATCATCTGCTCTGCTGATGGCAGGGCTGTATAGTCTATAGGGTGCACCTTAGAGCTTGGAAATTCGGAGTGGATGACTGCTTGCGTTGGGCATACGGCAGCACAGTGACCACACGAGATGCAGTTCTCTATGTTGAAGAGCTCTATCTCTTTGCTTTCACTGTTTGGTCTGAAGATTGCTGCGGGGCATACCCTTGCACACTTGTTGCACTTGATGCAATCGTTTTTCTCAATGGTTAGTTCTATTGCCATACTATAGTTGTTTGGTTAATGTCTATCTTTAAATTGCTATAAATAGGGGTGAGTGAGGCGAGTAGCTTAGCTCTGTGAGTTGTGGTGGTGTCACTTTTTTGCTCCTTTTACTACTAAAATGATAGCTTGGATTGTGTCGTCGCTCTCTCGTGATAGTCACTCAAGTGGCGGCTTATTAAGCTGTTTTACTACTCTAGCTTAGCCTTTTTCTCATTTCGCACTGCCTAGTCACTGTTTTCTCTTAGCCTTTTGCCCCATTTGCCTAAGCGAAATAGGGTAAAGAGCACTGAGTTTCACCTCATTTTGAACAGTGATTTGGTGAAAATAGTGACTTTTAAGTGATAAATAGCACACTATTTAGTGTCGTTTGTTAGAGGTTGTGGGTCAATAGGCTGGCTATTAACGTCTTGTGCCTGTTTGTTCTAAAGCTCTCTAGAGTTGGCTATTTGGCCCACAATTACGCAAGTTGGGTTTGAGGCCCGCTTAGAGCGATTACTGTTTTGACACTTTGTAGCTTTTTTGCTCAGTTGGCTAACAACTGCTTTGTTGCTTGCTCGCTTGATGAAAAGCTTGCCGCTTGGTGGAGCTTTTCTATTTGATGTTTCGCTTGTCAAGAGCTCTTCTATATCTTGCAGCATTCTTTAGGTGCTGCTCATATGAGGCAGCAAAGTTGTGACTCCCCGAGAAGTTCTCTTTTGCACACATATATATGTAGTTGTGTTTCTCTCGGTTTAGTACAGCATCTATGGCTTGAATGGATGGTATGCGGATTGGTCCAGGAGGTAATCCGGCGTATTTGTATGTGTTGTAGTTTGAATCGTGAGTAAGATGCTCTTTTAACACTCTTCTGATAGAGAAGTCTCCCACGGCAAATTTCACCGTTGGGTCGGCTTGAAGAGGCATCCCAATTTTTAGCCTGTTGAGGTATAGCCCAGCAATGCGAGGTCTCTCTCTCTGCTGTGCGCTCTCCTCTTCGACGATTGAGGCAAGGGTTGCCACCTCTACGGGCGAAAGGCCCATTTGGTCAGCTTTGGAGAGTCTCTCTTCGCTCCAGAATCTATCATATTCACGCTTCATGCGTTCGATGAGCTGTTCTGCTGATGTCTTCCAATATAGCTCGTAGGTGTTTGGTATGAATATGGCTGGAATTGTTTGTGGCGAAAAGCCATACTGTGCGCAGAACTCAGGGTTGTTGAGCTTTGTGGCTAGAGAGGCAGAGTCTACGAGTAGTTGGTCTGCTGCTCTTTTTGCGAACTGCTCCTTTGTTCGAAGGTTGTTGAAGACAAAAGAGATGGGTGTTTCGCGCCCATGCTTTAGATTATAAGCAAAGCGGTATGTCGACTCGTCCTTGGATACCTTATAGTATCCAGCAGGTGCTTTCTCTAGTTTGAATACAAATGCTAGTATTGAGAAGCTTATTGAGCTGATGGGATCGGCCTTTTCTGTGACGCGATCGACTATTTCGGCTCTTGTGATGCCAGGCTTTAGGTATATCTCAGTGTCGCTAGTGCGATCTAGAGGACGTAAAAATAGGTAGACTGATACTGTTGCGGCTAGTATCAATCCACCTATTGTATATGCTATGTACTTTAGAATTGTTATATAATTGCCTTTTTTCATCTTCTTTTACTGTTGTGAATTTGGGGCAAAGATAACAGATTCTTTAGATAAAGAGGTTCATGTTGGCGCTTTCAGTGCGTTCTATGTATGCAGCCACACCAGCAAAGCTCACTCCAGGGATTAGTTCCTCCTCTTTTATCCCCATCACATCCATTGACATACGGCAGGCAATAAGCTCTACATTGTTCTCTATTGCTTGTTGGATTAGGCTCTCTAGTGTGTCAACGTTTTTGCCCTTCATGACCCAGCGTATCATCTTCGCACCTACTCCTCCCATGTTCCATTGTGAGAGTGGTAGTCCCTTTGATGAGTTTGGCAGCATCATCGAGAACATCTTCTCCATAGGGCTCTTCTTGAGTGGCTGTTTGCTTGGTTGTTTGAGGATGCTTAGTCCCCAGAAGGTGAAGAACATCGTTACTTTTTTGCCTGTAGAGGCTGCTCCGTTAGCTATGATGAATGAGGCGATGGCCTTGTCTAGGTCGTTGCTGAAGACCACCATGGTTGTGTCTTTCAGAGGTGAGGATAGTGACTGTAGGTCGCATCTGGGTGCTCCTTTCTCGATGATGGCTCTTACCTTGCCTGCTTCTCTCTCTATGTTGATGAGCTTATTTCCTGTCATTTTTGTCCACGCTTGTGCGTCGGCATAGAATGCGGAGTCGGTGGCTGTGATCTCAACTTGCTCTCCAACTTCTATTGTCTCAAAGCTTTTTTTGAGTTTCATCACGGGACCTGGGCACTGAAGTCCGCATGCGTCGACTGAGATTATCCTCTTTGGCTCTTGAGTTTGTTGTTGGCTCTCTCTCTCATCTCCTAGGTATTTATCTGTGTTGTCTTTCATAAGTGGGGTGTGGTTTTGGTCGGCAATGGCATTACTATAGGTCTTGAATCCTCCGCTGAGGTTTCGTACTCTCTTGTACCCATGTTGCATTAATATTCTTGCCGCTACATATCCGCGTAGTCCTATTGCACAGTATAGTAGTAACTCCTTGTCGTGTGGTATCTGATCAAGCCTTTCGCGTATCTCGTCCACGGGTATATTCAGAGCTCCTTCGATGTGTTGGAGTTGATATTCGTGTGTGCTTCTTACGTCGATGATAAGTGACTCCTCTCTCTGGCGTTGCTCCTCTAGTTGGTCCCACTTGATGGTTTTTACTTTTCCTTCTATTATATTCTCAGCAACAAAGCCTGCCATGTTGACTGGGTCTTTGGCTGATGAGTATGGGGGTGCGTAGGCGTGTTCTAGTTCCATAAGGTCGTAGATGGTTCCGCCCATACCAATTATTGCAGCGATGGTGTCTATTCGTTTGTCTACACCGTCGTATCCAACGACTTGTGCACCGAATATCTTGCCACTCTGGTCAAAGGTGAGTTTGATGCTCATCTGAACTGCTCCAGGGTAATAGCCCGCGTGTGATCCTGAGTGTGTGATAGACTCTAGGTATGGTGTTTTTGATCTCTCTAGTGTTTTGGCATTTACTCCAGTGGCTGCTACGGTCATATCAAAAACCTTTGCGATGGAGGTTGCAATGGCTCCTTTGTAGCTCATCTTGTTGCCGTTGACGATATTGTTTGCAGCGATGCGTGCTTGCTTGTTGGCTGGCCCTGCTAGGTAGTTGAGGTATGATTGGCCTGTAATAGGGTGTGGAAACTCCACGGCATCTCCTACGGCGTAGATGTCGGGATTGGAGGTTTGCATATATTCATTTACCCAGATACCGTTTGCAGCGCCTAGTTTTAGTCCTGCTTCTCGAGCTAGTTTGGTGTCGGGGCGCACTCCAATGGATAGTATCACAAGGTCTGTTTCGACACTCTTGCCACTCTTTAGCTTGAGTATGATCTGCTTGTCGTCTCTTTCGAACGATTCGACGGCCTCGGTGAGTAGTAGCCCTACGTTGTGTTGGTGTATATGTTGGTGTACGAGTGTGGCCATTGTGTAGTCTAATGGTGCCATCACTTGGTTTGCCATCTCAATGATAGAGACTTCTATGCCTAGTTTATGAAGGTTTTCTGCCATCTCTAGGCCTATGAATCCTGCACCAACGACCACAGCACGACGCACCTTATGCTCCTCGATGTAGCTTTTTATTCTGTCTGTATCGGGGATGTTGCGAAGGGTTAGTATGCCTTGTGACTCTATGCCGGGTAGGGGTGGGCGGAGTGGTTCTGCACCTGGAGATAGGAGTAGCTTGTCGTATGACTCCTGGTAGCTCTTTCCGCTCTTGAGATCTCGCACTGTAACTGTTCTCTTCTCTGGGTTGATGGAGGTTACTTCATTGTTTATTCTTACCTCAACATTGAATCTCTCATTGAATGATTCTGGTGTTTGAAGTAATAGTTTATCACGATCTTCGATTGTATTGCCAATGTAGTATGGTAGTCCACAGTTGGCGTATGATATATACTCACCGCGCTCGAACATGATGATTTGTGACTCTTCGTCTTCTCGTCTAAGTCTAGCTGCAGTGGATGCACCACCTGCGACTCCCCCAATAATTAGATACTTCATATTATATCGTTATGTTTTATAGTTTTTGCTTTGCGTATTTAGTAGTAATAACAACTATTCTACTATTTTGATGGTGCAAAGTTATGCTCAATTATTGGGGGGGTCACTTATTGTGTGACTGTTGTGCAACAGTTGAGTTACTGTTATTTGTATAGGTATCGTTTAATTTTGTGTGTTGGTGTCTTCTCGAACGGGATCTTTATTATCTGTAACTCGGCTACGTGTGAGAAGTTATTTAGCTTAGAGTTTAGAGAGTTGCGCATAGATACCATGTGTTGGTGCACTAGTCTCTGCATCTCCTCGTGTTTCTCAGCAGCACTGCTCTTGAAGTAGTCGTACTTCTTGGATAGTTCCTCTTGATTGAGGTAGACTTTGGCAACTATTTTTCCCTTTAGCTCGTATACGAGTGATTCTACGACGCCTTCCATAGAGTTTAGTACAGACTCTATCTCCTCGGGGTATATGTTCTCTCCGCTAGGACCTAGTATCATGTTTTTTGATCTACCTTTTAAGTGAAGGTCGCCATCAATGATGGTTCCTAGATCGCCAGTGTGTAACCATCCATCTTTGTCTATAACCTCTGCTGTTAGTTCGGGCTCCTTGTAATATCCCTTCATCACGTTTCGACCGCGAACCACCACCTCACCTTCGCCTGTTTTGGGGTTTAGGTTTATAATCTTATACTCCACTCCATTTAGTGGAGGTCCAACTGATCTGTGGGTTGTGTCGCTCACCTTTGCACCAAAGATAAGTGATGCTGTTTCGGTCATTCCATAGCCGCAGCTATATGGGAATCTTGCATCGCGCAAGAATGATTCGGTGGCAAAATCAAGAGGGGCTCCTCCAATTCCGAAGAAGCGCAGGCGTCCGCCGAATGCTTCAAGAAGTAGCTTACCTGCTTTTCGATGTAGTAGTTTGCGGAATGGGGTGTGGTATACTAGGTATGCAAAGGAGAACTTCTTGCCTAACTTGGCTTTGATTCTACTTTGGTAGATCTTCTCTATGATGAGTGGTACTGAGAGCATGATGGTTGGCTTCACCTCTTGTAGTGTCTTTATCAGAAGTGTGGGTGTGGGTGGTTTGCTCATGTAGTGTACGTGAGCCCCTTGTCTGATAGGTAGTATAAGTCCTAGCACGTTCTCATATACGTGTGAGAGTGGTAGTAGTGAGAGGAATGAGTCCTCTGGTGTGATATCTTGTATGAGTAGGACATTCTCAGCCGTGAAGGTGAGATTGTCGTGTGTTAGCATCACTCCTTTAGAGCGTCCTGTGGTGCCGGATGTGTAGATGATGCTGGCAATGTCGCTAGCTGTTGGTTGAGTCTCGAGGTTCTTTGGTAGGGTAGCTACGAACTCGGGGTCCATAATGTGTGTAAGGGAGTGGTCTATAGTGAAGTTGTCTATAAATATCTTTTCTCCCTTGAAATTTAATTTGTTGAGGTGTTTCTTGAATAGTCTCTCTGAGATGAATAGGACCTTAGCCTCAGAGTGTGTCAAGATATTGCTTATCTCTTCAGAGGAGAAGTCGGGTAATATAGGTACAGCAATGCGTCCGTTGGTAGTTACACCAAAGAATGTTACTGCCCAGTTTGGGGAGTTCTCACCTAAGATGGCAACTTTTTCACCCTTTGCCACTTTTCTCTCTGTTAAAAAGCTTCCAATTGTTTGAATCATCTCACCGAGCTGGCTGTAAGTTATTCGGGTATGGTGGTTTAATGATAGTGCCGCTCTATGTGGATGCTCCTCTATACTCCTGTTTAGAAGGTAGTTTAGTGTGTATTTATTATCTTCTTGTATCATGACTGCACGATAGGTTTTATATTAGTTATAACGATTGGGGATGTAAATGTACAGATAATTAATTCTATTTAATAGTCAAAAGGGAGTATCTACCTTGTTGAGTTTCAAAGAAAGGCACTTTCGCAAGATTTGTAGCCTCTATTTTTCGCTTTCGTAGTATAAATATATTGTTACCTTTGTCTCAGAAGCGGATAACTTTATGTTCTTTGTTGTCGGCTAAGTTTTCCTATTTAACTTTTAGAAACTATATAAGTTGTTGATTATTAATTCTGTTTGAAAATAGTTTCTGTTCTGAAGTTTTCCATTTTGTTAAACCTTTAATAGTATAGTTGAAAAGCTATGATCCAGCAAGTACTCAAACGTGATGGCCGAAAGGTGGCCTTCCACAGCTCTAAAATAGAGCAGGCAATAGTAAAAGCGATGCTTCATACAGAGTGTGGAGTTGATGAGCCATTAGCTTGTGATATTGCATTGAATGTGTCTACTCAGGGTAGTGAAGAGATGAGTGTGGAGGATATCCAAGATGCTGTTGAGATGGCTCTCATGCAGAGCTCGCGCAAGGATGTCGCACGTATTTATATAGCATATAGAAATAAGAGGAGTGTTGCTCGCCGAGCAAAGACTCGTGATATGTTCTTAGAGATCATTGAGGCAAAATCTAACGATATAACTCGTGAGAATGCTAATATGAACGCTGAGACTCCAGCTGGTATGATGATGAAGTTTGCTAGTGAGTCGACCAAGCCTTTTGTGGATGATTATCTTTTGAGTGATGAGGTGAACCAAGCTGTAAGGGGTGGTTTTATTCATGTGCACGATAAGGATTACTATCCAACAAAGAGTTTGACTTGTGTGCAGCATCCATTGGATAAGATCCTAAGTAATGGTTTGGTGGCTGGGCATGGTGAGTCGCGTCCAGCAAAGCGTATTGAGACTGCTAGTATCCAGGGTTGTATCTCTCTTGAGACGGCTCAGAATGAGATGCACGGTGGTCAGGCTATTCCTGCATTTGACTTCTACTATGCTCCTTATGTGAGGGAGACTTTCATCGAGGAGGTAAAGGTGTTGGAGAGGCTAATGGGTGTGGATTATAGTCATCTATATAAAACAGTGATTGAGGATTACTTAGTGAGGGATCTTACAGATCTTCAGGGTGAGGCTCGCTATCTACAGCATGCTATCAACCGTACTGTGGCTCGTGTTCATCAAGCCATGGAGGCCTTTATCCATAATATGAATACTATTCACTCAAGGGGAGGTAACCAGGTTGTGTTTAGCTCTATAAACTATGGTACTGATATCTCTGCTGAGGGTCGTTGTGTTATTCGTGAATTGCTCCACTCCACTTATAGGGGTGTTGGTAATCAGGCTACGGCTATCTTCCCTATACAGATATGGAAGAAGAAGCGTGGGGTTAACTACCTTGAGGGTGATCCAAACTTTGATCTTTATCAGTTGGCAGCTAAGGTGTCGGCTCGTAGGTTTTTCCCTAACTTCTTAAACCTGGATGCAACGTTCAACCAGCATGAGAAGTGGAGAGCGGAGGATCCTCGTCGCTTTGAATATGAGGTGGCAACTATGGGTTGTAGAACTCGTGTGTTTGAGAATAGATATGGTGAGAAGAGCTCTGTGGGGCGTGGTAATATATCGTTTTCTACCTTGAACCTTCCTGGTATTGCTATGTCTTGTATGGATATAGATAGTGAGCAGGGGCGTATAGATGCTTTCTTTGAGAAGTTGGAGAGGTATCTTGTGTTGACAGCTCGTCAGCTTCATGATCGTTATGAGTTCCAAAAGACGGCTCTAAAGAAGCAGTTCCCGCTGTTGATGTCTATGCTTTGGAATGGTGGTGATAAGATAGGGGATGGCGATACTATTGAGGATGTGATCAATCAAGGGACTCTTGGCATTGGATTCATTGGTCTTGCTGAGGCTTTGATAGTTCTAAGGGGTAAGCACCATGGTGAGGATAGTGAGTCGCAGGCTTTGGGTCTGCGTATTGTGACCTATATGCGTGATCGATCTTCGGATTTTGCTAAGGAGTATGAGCATAACTATAGTGTATTGGCTACTCCTGCTGAGGGGGTTGCTGGTAGGTTCACAAAGATTGATAAGCAGATATATGGTGTTGTTGCTGGTGTGACAGATAAGGAGTATTATACAAACTCTAATCATGTGCCTGTATACTACAAGTGTAGCATGGTGCATAAGGCTGAGGTGGAGGCTCCATATCATGATCTGACTCGTGGTGGTCACATATTCTATGTTGAGATTGATGGTGATGCTACTCACAATCCTGAGTCTATCTTTGCTGTTGTAGATATGATGGATCGCCTAAATATAGGTTATGGATCAGTTAATCACAATAGAAATAGATGTATGTGTTGTGGATTTGAGAATGCTCAAGAGGATTTGATGATATGTCCGCAGTGTGGTGGTGATAATATTGATCGTCTGCAGCGTATAACTGGTTATCTTGTAGGTACAACTGATAGATGGAATAAGGCTAAGTTAGCTGAGTTAAATGATAGGGTGAGACATGATTAGTGGTGAGATTTCTCTTCTAAGAGTGGTTAAGGATACTGTGGTTGATGGGCCTGGAGTGAGAATGTCTCTCTATGGCGCAGGGTGTGGTCATCGCTGTAAGGGGTGTCATAACTCGGATAGCTGGAGTATAGCTCAGGGGGAGATGCGTAGTTTGAAGGAGCTTGTTGTTGAGTTGCTTGAGGATAAGCACTCCAATATCACATTTACGGGTGGTGATCCTCTGTTTCAAGTGGAGGCTTTCGCTGAGTTGGCTCGTGTGATAAAAGCAAATAGTAATAAGAGTATTTGGTGTTATACGGGTTATCGTATGGAGGAGGTTATGGCTTCGGCTACTCTTTCGATGATACTTCCATATATTGATGTAATGGTTGATGGGCGTTTTGAGCAGGAGTTGCTCTCGCCTTCACTCCCTTTTAGGGGTAGTAGTAATCAGCGTCTGATTGATGTGAAGGCATCTCTAAGGGATGGTGAGGTTAGGCTTTTTGAGTATAATCCTTTTCCTGATTTCGGATTGTTATAAGGCTATTATATAAAAGAGATTGGTCATATCGCCCAAAGGGTGATATGACCAATCTCTTTTATGTTACTCTCTCATTAGAGTCTGATGGGAAGACCTAGATAGAAATCAATGATCTTGGATCGGAAGATGAACTCATACTTTGCTTGTGAGAGTTCAATGGCTGTTTTTGAGAGGCGTAGTTTAACTTCATTGAACTCGTAAGCGTTCATCTTGCCTGACTCAAACCTCTTTGAGGCATAGTCGTATGCTACCTCGGAAGCTATCATTGCCTCGTGTGCTGCTTTGAATCGCTCATTTGCTGCTCTGGCATTGTAGAATGCTTGTTCAAGCTCTTTGTATATCTCCTTTTGTGCTTGTATGAGGTTGAGCTTTAGTGACTCAACGTTTAGCTTAGCACTCTTGACTTGATTGCGTGTAGCAAAGCGATTAAAGATGGGTATATTCAGAGATAGTCCAAGTCCATATCTGCTGTTGTTCTTGAGCTGATCACCAAACGATTGGTTTTGTTCGGCAAACTCGGAGCCGTAGATATGGTAATAACCATTGGAGTAGAAAGCACCAAAGGATAGGCTTGGGTAGTAGGCTGATTTAGCTACTCTTATCTGCTTCTCGCCCTCCTTTATTCTCCATGCAGCGGCTCTTGTGGCTGGTCTGTCTACTCTGTTTGAGAGTAGAAGAGCTCCTTGCCCTTCGAGGTGTGATTGAGCATCAATGAGTGCGGACTCAATGATAGGTGCTATGATTTCAAACTCTTGTGTGTTCTCTATCTCGAGTGCTTGGGCTAGGTCGAGATTGGATAGTAGTAGTGAGTTTTGTGCCTCAACTACGCTTTGCCTATTCTTAGCGAGTGAGGCCAGAGCTTCGTAGAGCTCAGATTCTGCAACCTTGCCAGAGTGGTATAGAGCCTCAGTGCGAGTCACCTGTTCGAGTGATAGCTTAACTTGATCTTGTGCAACTCTTAGCATATCTCTATTGTAGAGTATCTGCATGAAGAGTCCAGTCACAGATAGCGTAAGATCGTCATTTGCTTTTTGAAGATCTTCTGTCAAGGCATTTATAGCGAACTGATTTGCCTTGATCTGATTGTGGGTGCGAAGACCATTGAAAAGTGCAACGTTACTACTAATGGATAGACTGCTGTTGGCAGAGTTGCGATCAAGAATTAGCCCTTCACGTCCTGTTGAACGACCAAAGTCGAAGTTCTCGCCGAAGCTAGCACTAAGGTCGGGTAGCCTACTCATCTTTGAGGTGTGAAGATCTAGTTTAGCATTCTCGTATCTAAGACGTAAATTCTTGATATCTATGTTTTGCTCGAGTGCGTAGTTTATACACTCTTCTAGATTCCACTCTCTCTTTTCTGTTGCAGAGAGTAGGGAGGTTGTAATAAGTAGGCCTGAAAGGATTAGTTTACGCATAGGATAATCTTGTTAATTCTTCTTTGGATCCATCACTATACCACGAAGTTCATCTTTGTCTGTGACACCTTTAAGAACTTCAATGCGTATGCCATCAGAGAGTCCAACCTCTATTAGCTCTCTCTTGAACTCCTGTTCTTGATCTTTAGCAGAGGTTAACTTGTATACGAATGCTGAATCTTTGTGGAACTCTATAGAGGACTCTGGTATGGTTAGTATCTTCTCTTTACGGGCAAGTACAATCTCGGCATTGGCGCTGTATCCTGCACGAACAAACACTGAGTCTGGGATTACCATCGCAGCTTTTATCTCGAATAGGTTTGCTCCATTCTCCTCTTTGCCTTTTGGTGAAACATACTCTAGTGTAGCCTTGAAGGAGGTGTTCTGTATTGCACCAAGTGTTATCTTGATTGGCATACCATCTTTTACTCGGCCTACATCTGTTTCGTCGATATTACCTCGGAAGATCATGTCGTTCATATTGGCTAGAGTTGCTATGGTTGTCCCGTCGTTGAAGTTGTTGGACTGGATAACTGAGTTCCCTACCTTTACAGGAATGTCAAGTATCATACCAGATACAGTAGCACGGATAAGGGTAGTACTAAAGCTATTATTGCGTTTTGATACACCAGTAACGAGTATCTCAAGTGACTCTTTTGATATATCTAGCTCCTCTTTGTACTTGTCTAGCTGTACCTTGCTGCGCTCAAACTCCTCCTTTGCAATTATCTTATCTTGAAAAAGCTTCTCTTGGCGCTTGAACTCTTCATTGTATTGGTCAAGTGCTATTTGTGCAAGTCTGATTCGAGACTCAGCATTGCTGATGCTACTCATCTCAGGAATAACCTTCACCTTTGCAATAATATCACCTGAGTTTACGATCTGCCCTGCCTCTTTGTATATCTCCTGCACTATGCCAGATATTTGAGGCTTAATCATCACTTCGTCACGTGGCTCTACCTTACCAGTGGCAACGCTCTTCTTCTCTATCGTCTCGATTGTTGGTTTCTCGATTAGATAGACAATCTTTTTGGGTTGTGCTTTTTGCCAAAGGAACCAGAATGTTCCAATGAATGTTAGTATCAAAAGCGCTATACCACCTATACGTAATATCTTTTTTATCATATTATAACTGTTTGTGCTGAAATTAGCTCTATTTAGTAGCAGAGACTGAGCCTCCACTGCTCTTAGATACATTGACGCTTTCTGGGTTACCAGAGTATCTTATGCTGGCACCACTAGAAGCTTTTGCATCTATCTCTTTAGATACATTTAGAGTAATAGTTGATCCACTCGAGGCTTCTGCTTTTGCTGTTTTTGCCTCGAGTGATGATAGGTCAGCTGTTGAACCACTTGATGTGTCAACTTCTAGTTTCTTACAGCTTCCTTTTATTGAAATTGAAGAACCGCTAGATACCTCACACTCTATTTTCGTACTCTCAATGTTTAGTTTGACATTTGATCCTGAGGATGCATCTACAGACGTCTCTTTACTTTTGAGTGTTCCATTTGATGTTACTGCAGAACCTGATGATGCTTCTAGTTTCTTCAGATCACCACTCTCAAGATAGATAGCCGTTTTACTTCGTCTTCTTTTTTTAAACAAAGAGCTTTTGTATCCTAGTTCTAATTTACCATTCTTAAATTGAACGATTAATTCGCTAAGGTCTTCGGCATCTGCCTCTATGCGTATCTCCTGTGATATACCCTGGGCTATGGTAAGTGTTATGCCTGAGGAGACAGAAACCTCTGTTATTGTACCAACTTGGCGAACTTCTTCTTTGAGTTCTGCAAATGCAGCTGATGTAAGACCTAAAATGGTCAAGATCAGTAGGGAGATTCTCTTTTTCATTGTATAATCAGTTTTAGGATTACTCTTCTCTAATTGCTTCAATTGCCTTTATCTTCATTGCTCGAGTAGCAGGCACTAGTCCTGCTAGCATTCCAGATATCATAAGAATAATTGTTGCAGCGATAGCTACCTCGAAGGATATTTGAGGATCTTTAAAGAAGACCTCGTCATTACCCTCTATAACTCGTCCAATAAAGCCTAGTAAACCAACTCCAGCTGTTAGACCAAGTAGTCCAGCTACGGTGGTTAGTAGCATCGTCTCGTTGATTATCTGAAGAAGTATCTCCTTTGGGGATGCTCCTAAGGCTCTACGTATACCTATCTCTTTTGTGCGCTCTTGTATGGTTACAACCATGATATTACTAACACCAACTACTCCAGCTAGTAGTGTCCCTAGACCCACTATCCATATAAGTAGGTTTATCCCAATAAATAGGTAGTTCATCATTTTAAACTGCTTCTCTATGTTTATCAGGAATAGTGCACCTTTGTCAGTTGGAGAAACGTCGTGACTGATCTTTAACTGAAGAGCTAGTTTATCCTCCATCAAGCTCATCGGGAATCTGTCGTAACAGCTTAGTGCAATAATGTGTACAACATCACCCATATTGTAGACTCTGGTCATGGTGGAGTAGGGGAAAAATATTGATTCATCTGTTGAACCATTAATGCTCACGTTAGTGATCTGCTTTATTACACCAACAACTTGGACATATATTCCGTTCACTCGGATATAGTTTCCTACATTGGAGGCATCGCCATTGAATATGTCATTGAAGACTCTTTCACCTATCACACACACCTTCCTGCTCTCTTCTATATCTATCTGATTGAGATTGCGACCGTGTATTAGATTAACAGGGTCTATCTTGTAGTATTCAGGATATAGCCCCTTGATGTTAAACGTTCCTGATCTCTGTTCAAAAGTTACATTATCGCTTGATCGACTCCCGAAGTTTAGTGGAGATATGTTTTCTATTTCTGGAAACTTGTTACGCAGAAGATCAATATCGGAGCTTCTTAGATTCCAGCTTCTACCTTTTTGAAACCCTTTGTATGGTTCTGTTGTTCTCTCACTTCCAATATATAGAGAGTTCTTAGCAAAACCTTGCACTCCTTGAGTCACACCATTCTCCAAACCTTTTCCTGCACCTATCATTACCACTAGCATGAATATGCCCCATCCAACCCCAAACATTGTAAGGAGGCTTCTGAGTTTGTTTCTCGATAGGGTATGCCATATCTCGTAGAGATTATCTGTGTCAAATATTCTAAGTTTATTCATAGTGTAGTGCTTCAATAGGTTTTACACTTACAGCTCTCTTTGCTGGTATGTAACCAGCAATTAATCCTGCTACTATGATCACAAGTGATGCTGTTAGAACTATGTTTAGGTCTACCGTCGGATTATAGAATATAGACATCTCCTGCTCTCCATTAGAGGCTGGTTGTTGGTTCATCTGCATTACATGATTTATTGTTTCGGTAAGCATCACACCTGCCACAATGCCTACATATCCAAATGCGCCTGTAATAATAATTGCCTCTAAAAGTATAAGTCGAAGTATTGAACTTGGAGTTGCACCGATTGATTTGCGGATACCTATCTCTTTTGTTCTCTCCTTAACGGTAATCAGCATAATATTACTTATGCCAACCACACCAGCTATTAATGTACCTATACCAATAATCCATATGAAAAGTTTAATGCCATTCATAATAGAAAGAGTCTGAAGGTAAGTCTCCCACTTATTCCATATCCATATAGATGGTTTGTCCTCAGGGTCAAATCTATTTAATCTACCCATCCTAGTGCGAACCTCTTCTATGAATGTCTCATTTGCCTCCTTTGTCTCTAAGCCCTCGAGAGTGAAATAGATACTTCTATACCCATCTTTCGTTGTACTATAGATGGTTTCGGCTGTAGTTAGAGGTATTAGAATAGCTCCATCGTTTTCAGGCGAGTTGAAATCGTAGACCCCAACTACTTGAAACGACATCTTATTATATACTATATTCTTGCCAATGGCTGACTGATCTTTGAATAGTATCTCTCTCTGTCTTTTATGTATTAGTGCAACTCTTCTCTTCTCCCTCATATCAAGCTCATTGAAGAGTCGGCCACCAGGTTCTATGTATATGCCTCTTATTGTAGAAAAGTTTAGAGGTATAGCCTCGCATCTTACTGTTGAGGTTTCATTCATATAGCTAATAGAAGAGCTACCTAGGGAGTACATCGGAGATGTTTCAACAACATTCTCTAATTGATTCTCCAGCATCTGAGTATCTTGGCTATCAAATTTGATTCTACGCCCCTTTTTGAAACCTTCGTAGCTGACAGTAGTACTTCCAGGCCACATTCCAATAGAATTAACAGCAGTATCTTCGAAGTTGCGAGCGATTCCATTCTTTAGTCCATTGCCTGCTGCCAAAAGAACAATTAGCATGAATATCCCCCAAGCAACAGAGAATCCCGTAAAGAATGTCCGAAGCTTGTTTCGCTTTATTGTTTGTAATATTTCTAGCCATATGTCCATATGATACGCTTTATTAGTGATTTCTTGTAGCCTCGATGTGTTCTATTATTCCATCTTTTAAACGAATAATCTTTTCAGTTCTATATGCAACATCATGCTCATGGGTTACGATTAGCATAGTCATGCCTTGCTTGTTCACACCATCAAGTATATTCATTACCTCTTCTGAGGTTTGGCTGTCGAGTGCCCCTGTTGGCTCATCGGCTAATATTATTTTAGGTTTTGCAGCAAGAGCTCTAGCTATAGCAACTCTCTGTTTCTGTCCACCCGAAAGTTCGCTAGGTAGGTGAGTAGCCCAATCCTTTATTCCCATTTGGTCTAGATACTCCATTGCAATGTCATTTCTTTTACGTCTACTTACGCCTTGATAATATAGAGGAAGTGCTACATTCTCAACAGCTGTTTTAAAAGATATAAGATTGAATGATTGAAATATAAAACCTATCATCTGATTTCGGTATTCAGCTGCCCTGGCTTCACTTAGATTTTGAATAAGCTTATCACCTAGAAAGTATGAACCACTATCATAGTTGTCTAGTATACCTAATATATTTAGAAGTGTAGATTTACCTGACCCTGATGCACCCATAATGGAAACAAATTCGCCTTTCTCTATTGAAAGATCTATACCTTTAAGGACATGCAGTGGCTTACCACTGAAATATGTTTTGTTTATTTTGTTTAGGTGTATCATTTATAATATGTTGTTGTGGGTATGTATTTGCGCAAATGTAGTATTTATTTTATATTCAATGTGATTTTGTGTGAAAATGTTAGGGTTTTATTATATTGTTGTGACTATCGTTATTTGATCCATTCATTGAGCCTATCCATTTATCTTTATAGTCTTCATTATAGGTAAATATCTTTTATTTATTGCGTTCAACCATTTTATCATTAATAGTTATAGGTTGGAGTCATATTAATTAGGGTTTACTGAAAATGTCATCCACAATATCTTTGTCTAGCCTGTTGTGGATGGCATATCTTGTTCATTGTTGTTATTGTTTTTTCTATAGCTAGTTTTATCCTTTCAATTAATCTGTTTCTGCCAATTACTTTTAA
>JBOFEN010000015.1:0-13456 GCA_051648105.1 Bacteroidales bacterium | reverse complement strand
TGAATTGATAGACATTCCATCTTCAATCATATGCATATATCGTAGACGATCAGCATCAGAATGTTTTTTTCTCTTTTCATTTTTATGCATAAGAAAACCCCGAAAGTTTATTGTCTAACTTTCGGGGTTCACTTCAAATCTAGGAAACAGCCCTTTTTAATTCAATATAATATTTTATCTAAGTGATATGACCCTTAATTAATAGCCACGGCTATAGTTAGGAGCCTCACTTGTAATAGATACATCATGAGGGTGACTCTCTGCCATACCTGCATTTGTGATACGTGTGAATTTAGCTTGGTGAAGTTGATCTATGTTTTGAGAACCACAATAGCCCATACCTGCACGAAGACCACCAGCTAATTGATAGATAACCTCGTAAAGCAGACCTTTGAATGGCACACGAGCAGCAATACCTTCAGGTACTAGCTTCTTAGCATCCATCTCATCTCCTTGAAAATAGCGATCTTTCGACCCTTTCTCCATAGCCTCAAGTGATCCCATTCCGCGGTAAGCCTTAAACTTACGACCATTGTAGATAATAGTATCACCTGGAGACTCCTCTACACCAGCCAAAAGACCACCAACCATAACACAGTTACCACCAGCTGCCAATGCCTTAACGATATCTCCTGAATAACGAAGACCACCATCAGCGATAACAGGCACACCTGAACCTTCGATAGCTTTTGATACTTCATATACAGCCGATAGCTGAGGTACACCTACGCCAGCAATGACACGAGTAGTACAAATTGAACCTGGACCAATACCAACTTTAACAGCATCAGCACCAGCTTCTACTAACATACGAGCAGCTGCACCAGTAGCGATGTTACCAACAACACACTCTAGTTTTGGGTATTTTGTTTTAACCTGCTTAAGCATCTCAACAACACCGCGAGAGTGACCATGAGCAGTATCGATAACAATTGCATCAACACCAGCCTCAACCAAAGCATCAACACGCTCCATTGAGTCGCCAGTGATACCTACACCTGCAGCAACGCGAAGTCTACCCTTCTCATCCTTACAAGCAAATGGCTTATCCTTAGCTTTTGTTATATCTTTATATGTAACAAGACCTACGATGAAACCATCCTTATCAACAACAGGAAGTTTCTCGATTTTATGAGTCTGAAGAATTTCAGCTGCAGCCTCTAGATCTGTTGATTGACAAGTTGTGATCAATCTATCAGCTCCAGTCATAACAGAGTCGATACTCTTATTCATATCTTTCTCGAAACGTAGATCTCTGTTTGTAACAATACCAACAAGTTTACGCTCATTGTTAACAACTGGTATACCACCAATCTTATACTCCGACATAATCTTTAGAGCATCTATCACAGTAGCATCACTAAGGATCGTGATTGGATCGTAGATCATACCATTCTCTGCACGCTTAACCATTTTAACTTGGCGAGCTTGCTCAGCTATTGACATATTCTTGTGAATAACACCGATACCTCCTTCACGAGCCATAGATATAGCAAGTTTAGCCTCTGTCACGGTATCCATGGCAGCGGAAACAAAAGGCATATTCATTCGGATGTTTCTAGTGAAGTTTGTAGATAGGTCCACATTGCGTGGCAAAACTTCAGAATAAGATGGGATCAATAGGACATCATCAAAAGTGAGACCGTCCATAACTACTTTATCTGCAACAAATGACATACTGGTAGATTATATGTTTAGAATTTATTGCGTGCAAACTTAATAAAAAGTAATGGTATACAAAAGGATATCCAATTATTTAGATCATTATCTCTCAATATTTAATCAAAATGTAACACTCCTATCACTTACCTATATATATAATATATATACTATATTATTAGAGTTATAGCAATATGGCTACATGATGATTGGCACAGCTATTGTTTGTGCATAACAATAAACAGAATAAACACAAGCATAATCCACTATTAATAAGAGTATTAACAATACAAACAACAGGGTTATCCACAGGGTTCCTCACATTTCTTTTTGCGATTATCCACACACTATGAACAGTGTTGATAATTCTGATTAACTCTTTTTCTAATAAAAATCAGGGGTAATTGTGTCGCGAGTGATATAAATTACACTACATTTGTATCGCAAAAGACACAATCGCACATACTAACAAACTAAAACTATAAAATGATGAAAACGAATATCTATGAATTCAGTGCTAAATCACTAAGAGGTAAAGATGTATCACTTGAGGATTATAGTGGTAAAGTTGTACTTATTGTGAATACTGCCAGCAAGTGTGGATTCACCCCGCAGTATAAAGGGCTAGAAGAGCTATATATAAAGTACAAAGATAGAGGTCTAGTGATACTGGGATTCCCATGCAACCAATTTGGCAAGCAGGAGCCAGGAAGTGAAACAGATATATCACAAGGGTGTTTGATCAATTATGGTGTTACATTCCCAATGTTCTCAAAGGTGAATGTAAATGGAGTCGATGCACATCCTCTATTCAAATACCTAAAAGATAGTATGCCTGGGACATTTGGCAAAAGCATCAAATGGAATTTCACAAAGTTCCTTATTGGACGAGATGGAAAGCCTGTTGATCGCTTCTCACCTATCACATCACCTTCACGCATAGAATCATACATTGTTGATCTACTTTAATTAGAGTAAACCTTACTATCTTTGTGCCCATAATAAATTAAAACCTAAACCAAT
The DNA here is from genome assembly GCA_051648105.1 of Bacteroidales bacterium. Classification (GTDB taxonomy): domain Bacteria; phylum Bacteroidota; class Bacteroidia; order Bacteroidales; family UBA7332; genus UBA7332. The sequence goes on along the minus strand of JBOFEN010000015.1, from coordinate 10,774 downwards.
TATGGCATACGAACAGTTGAAACTAGAGAATCAGCTATGCTTTCCTATATACGCTGTCTCTAGACTTATCACCAAAGCTTACCAAGAGGATCTTGATAAACTTGGTATTACATATCCACAATATCTTGTATTGTTGACACTATGGGAGTGCGAATCAGCAGCTGTTAATCAGATTGCTGAGAGACTATATCTTCAGACCAACACTATAACCCCACTACTAAAAAGAATGGAGGCTATGGGTCTAATCTCACGCAACAGATCGGCTGAGGATGAACGCAAAGTGATGGTAACTCTCACCAAAGAGGGAAAAGAGTTAGAGGTTAAAGCTGCTGAGATTCCAATACGTTTGGTGCAGAGACTGCGCGAGAAAGGTATGTCAATATCAGACTCTGAACTACTTGAGCTAAAGAGCAAGATTGAGTCTCTAATATGCCTTCTCGCTTGATCTGTTTAGATAGATAAGAGTTTTATATAACATTATCCCCCAACTACTCATCGTGAAGTGGTTGGGGGATAATGCTATATAATGCACTTAATCGAATAATTATATCTCAAGATCTCTTCAAGGTGCTTATCACATCAACTAAAACCTTAGAGTTGAAAAGCCATGCAAGAGTAAAAAATATGATGGAATAGGTTGAACATTGTGTTGCAAGGAGCCAAAAATTACCCTCTAAAACTTGAGATATTGGCCATGCCGCCACAAAGGATATAACAGAAAGCCCGGCATATGGCAATATATCCTTTACCTGCATACCAAATGTATAGTCTATATAACGACTAGAAATATACATATTAGTGATACATATTATTATGCGAGAGATGACCAACCCTCCAATAACAGCTAGTGAGCCATAAGGAATTGTGAAAATTAGGATAACCACAGAAAGCAGCACCTTGGCAAACTCCAACCTTAGTAGCACATCCGTACGACCTGGTATACGCAGAAAGCTATTAACAAGGGCTGTTATCAAATTAAATATTGACCCAATAAGTATAAGTTGTAGGTAAGGTACTGAGTGACTCCACTTATCGCCCAAAAGAAAAAGCATAAAGGGGCGAGCCACCAACAGAAGCATAGGAAGAGCTAGAAAAGTGACAAACATAGCAAAGCGCATTGTCTTTCGAAAAGCACGAAGCAGTCGCTCTCTATCATCTTGTATAGTTGAGAATATGGGGAAGGTTGCTGCTTGAATAGGATTGTTCAACACTGAGGTTGCCATATCATTCATCTTCTGCGCTTGAGTATAGTAACCTACCTCTGCAACGGAGAATAGTCTACCAATGGTCAAGGTGTATAGATTGACGAATAGTGTATTTACTATCTGTGAGGCCAAAAGGTTAGAGGAGTAGCCAAGAACACTTTTAAGTGACTCCAAACTAAATATCATCTTTGGCCTCCAACTACTTACTATCCAAAGAGTAAGGGTTTTACAAAAAGATAGTATCAAGGTCTGAAACACTAGAGCCCAGGCCCCTGCTCCATTATAAGCAAGAGCAATGGCTGAACCCCCTGCAATAAGTAATGAGATAGTGTTCGTTATAACCTGAACCTTAAAGTTTATCTGCTTCGTGAATAGCGTGCTCTGTATCAGAGCCGCTGAATTGATGATTATCCCCAAAAAAAGAACTCTAGCTAGAGGTATAAGTTGTGGTTGGCTATAGAAGCGAGCTATTGCAGGAGTAGCTGCGAAAAGCAGCAAGTAAAGAAAAATACTAACACCCATATTAAGGTAAAAGAGGGTGTTATAGTCCCTATCCGTAGCCCCCTGCTTACGAATCAATGCACTCGAAAACCCACCATCTACCAATATTGTACTTAGTCCCACAAATATAGATAGCATACCAATAAGACCGAAATCACTAACAGGCAAAAGCCTTGCCAATACGATACCAGTAACAAGATATGCCGCTTGTGTTCCAATGCGATCTATAAGATTCCAACCCAATGCGTTGGCCGTTTGTTGCTTTAAGCTCATCTACATACACTTTACGGACAAATGTAACACAAAAAAACTATCTTTGTAGCATGAGTTCAAAACAAGATATTCTTAAAAAGCGAGCGACAGCAGTGGTTGATACACTATTCAGCCTGCTTCGAATAGCTCTATTTTCACGACTAAAACCATCACTTCCTCAAAGAGAAACAGAGAGTGATGAGATCATAATACTAGGCAATGGGCCCTCCTTCAAGAGTCTGATAGAGGAGAAGAGAGAGTTTTGGCAAGGGAGATCGAGGCTAATGGTCAATTTCAGCGCTTGTTCTGAGTGGTTTGAAGTAGTTAAACCTCAGAACTACCTTGTTGCTGACCCTCTATTTTGGGAGTCAACAGATAAGTGTGAGAGACTATTTGGGGCTTTAAGCAGCAAGTGCGAATGGGAGATGAACCTATTTATGCCTGTCAAAGCATTCAAAAACAGAAGGTGGCAAGAGATTATTGCATCAAACCACAACATTAAACTTCACCCCCACAACACTACTCCTGTAGAGGGGCTCGAATGTTTCACCAAACTAGCCTATAATAAAGGATGGGGTGTTCCACGCCCTCACAATGTACTTATCCCATCGATAGCAATTACTATAAGGATGAGATACAAGAAGATTTACCTTGCTGGGGCAGAGCACTCTTGGGTAAACGATGTGGGTATATCAGATGATAATAGAGTTGTCATGAACTTCAAGCATTTCTATGACAATGGCAAACCAGATGCTAAGGAGATGGCGCAGTATGCCGAGGTACCATTCTACCAGTTTCTTTATCATCAATTCATTGTCTTTAGGGCATACTTCCAACTCAGAGACTACGCAAAGAGTGAAGAGTGCAAAGTTATAAACATCACACCAGGCTCATTTATTGATGCATTTGAGCGATTGAAAATCTAAAGAGAGTAACTATGAAAAGAGGCGTTATCATACAAGCACGCACAGGATCCACGCGGCTAGCAAACAAAATAATTCTAGACTTTTGGAAAGGGAAAACAATACTCTCGCTTCTAATTGAGCGTATAAAAAGAGACAATCCTAATGCAAAAGTGATAGTAGCTACTACAACGCGCCCTTCCGATGATATAATTCAAGAGATAGCACAAAAGGGAGGAGCCGAGTGCTTTAGAGGTAGCGAAGAGGATGTACTATCTCGTTTTATAGATGCCGCAGAGATGTTTGGTATTGAAACAATAGTTAGAGTATGCTCAGACAACCCTTTTCTTCAGACAGATAGCATATCCACACTTTTCGAACAGTATGAGATCGAGCCAGCAGACTATATTAGTTGGGGATTCCCTTCAGGGCTACCGGTTATTAAGTCTCATCTTGGACTATACACAGAGCTGACAACAATCGATTCTCTTAAGAGAGTAGCTCAACTAACCAATGAGAAGCTGTACCACGAACATGTCACTAACTACCTATATGCCAATCCTCAAGAGTTTAAGATAAGACTACTAGATCTCCCGAAAGTGCTAAGAGAGAGGGAAGATCTTAGGTTTACACTCGACACGATTGAAGACTTCACCCTTCTACAGCAATTATACTCAAATTGGGAAGATAGAGGCAGAGCTCCAATCGAAGAGGTTATAGGTGAGATAGATAGTAGCTCCATTATAAAAGAGCAGATGAAAAAAAGCATAACTGAAAACAGCAAATGAGCAATAGAGAGCATACATATATAATAGGTGAGATAGGACAGAACCACAACGGCTCTGTCGACATAGCCAAGCTAATAACTGAGCTTGTGTCTCGCCCAGTTCACGAGGGGCTTTTTGATCTTGACCTTGAGCCTATGGACGCAATAAAGATGACCAAAAGAGACCTAAAACAGGAGCTTAGTGAGTCGCAGATGAGACAACCATACAACTCTCCTCACTCTTTTGGTGCTACATATGGAGAGCATAGAGCAATACTTGAACTTGATGACCAACAACACTTTGAGGTATACAAATATGCCAAAAGCCTTGGACTTGACTTCATTGAGACGCTATGTGCTAAGGGGTGCCTATCAATACTCAAACTCTTCACTCCAGATAGGCTTAAGGTTGCTAGTCGTGACCTAACGAATCTACCTCTGCTTGAGGCATTGGCCGAGACTAAAATACCTATCATCCTATCCACTGGAATGGGGGGAAAGAGAGAACTTGATGAGGCCCTGGAGATTATCAATCGCTACCACAACGATATATCTATACTACATTGTCTATCGCAATACCCAACTCATCCAGACAATGTTAACCTTCTAACAATTAGATATCTCATTGAGAACTACCCAGAGTACACCATCGGATACTCTGACCATACAATTGGAATATCTGCACCTGTGGCAGCAGTAGCTCTTGGTGCTAAGATCATAGAGAAACACGTCACAATAGACAGACGAATGAAAGGTACAGATCAAGCAGGTTCACTTGGCCCTGATGGGGTTAACCGAATGATTCGCGACATACGACTTATGGAGAGATCCATCGGTTCAAACCAGATGCTAAACAAAGAGGAGGTATCTACAGCTCGCAACAAACTTGAGAGATCTATAGCTACAAACCGAACAATTATGCCCGGTGAGGAGTTACAAGAGAAGGACCTTCATATGCTTAGCCCTGGAGATGGACTAAAGTGGAGCCAACGCCACGAGATAATTGGACATAGAGCTAAGGTTGAGATTGCTGCTAACGAGATTATTTACAACAATTTGATTGACTAAAACAAAACAACTATGCTACCAAAATTAATTATTACCGATATCGACGGAGTCTGGACTGACGGTGGTATGTACTACACAGACAGTGGCGACTTCATGAAGAGATTCACCGTTGCTGATGGGTGGGGTGTGGCCTTCTGCCGCAGAAGTGGAATACCCATAGCTATTATGACGGGCGAAAACATGAGCATCGTAAAGCGAAGAGCCGACAAGCTTAACATAGAGAAGGTATACCTTGGTGTTACCGACAAACTAACACTTGCCACAAACCTATGTCAAGAGATGGGCATAGAGCTAAAAGATGTGGCGTTCATAGGTGACGACCTAAACGACCTTGCCCTTCTGCGCCGCGTGGGATTCAGTGCTTCTCCTGCCGACGCCTATCCATTGGTAAGGTCAAAGGTTAACTATGTGACAGAAAAAAGAGGTGGTGAAGGGGCATTCAGGGAGTTTGTCGAAAAGATACTTGCCGACAATAACCTCCTAGAATCACTATATGAAAAGTATTACTAATCAAAACATTAGTGAATCTTCAACAATCTATAACCAATAGCACAGAAGAGACACTTCTTCTTATCACAATACTCACGCTGAAGCTGTATTAGAGCCTGCGAATCATAAGCATTCGCGGGCATAAAACCCATGCTACCCCAACTTCTTGTTATACTATTATCCTCAGCCTTAACCTCCTCTAGAAGTGAAAGTGCTCTTTCGCATAGAGACTCAATACCATTAGACCTCCCATAAGAGAACATGATTGGAACCACAGCGTTAATGATCAGCAAGAGAGCAGAGCTAACACCCAACATCTTCACCCTATCATCAGAACGCTCACCAAAGGAGTAGTGCATATCCCAATAACTTGATGTATGCGTCATTAAGATCTCACAAATACGCTTTACGGTTATCTCTGGCAACAAAATCTCACTCAAAAGTCTCGGACGAAGAGCATAAAGAGAGGCAAACTCCGCAATCCTTACGTGAGGCAGATTGCCTGAGTGCATCTTTGCAAAACGCCATCCTCCAATCTCTGCCTTCGTAATCCCATACTTATGACGCAGATAAACCCATTCCCTCTGTAATTCACGATAGTAACTACACTCTATCGAACCATCAGAAAGTAGACCTGCCTGCCCAAAAAGAAGAGCCTCTATCGTTAATATAGAGTCACTATGCTTATGCACTATTGAGTAAGGCATAGCGCGAACTAATCTCTCAAAAGGGTCACTATTTATACTAAAGCCAAATGATCTTCCCAAAAGAGTATAGAAGGCCCCTTCCCAATCTCCACAACTATCCCTCAAATGCTCTTCAACTAATCTACACTTTGACTCCAATCGCTCTGTTAACAGACGCCCTTTCCACGAAAACCAATGAAGCGAATCTATCTCATCCAACCTTGCTTCACACGCCACCCTACTCTCAGAATTCAAAAGTGCCATATAGTTCTCCCTAAGAGATTCGGGATACTCTATTATCAGCTGCACAACCTCACGACCCTCCTGATTATATACAGTAGAGTCATTATTAGAGACAACATGAAGAATAATAGAGTTATAGGCTCTATCACATTGGTGATTATGACGAATCCAGTCGGAGGATCGAGTGTGAATCTCAACATTTCCAGCCCAGAGTGTAGTTCCAATCTTAAGTTTAGCATTGAAGAAATCTGGCCCAGCATCTTGATTATGATAGCCTGGGTCTATCACCTTTACCTCATCTCCCTGTGTTGTTCGCAGCGGAAGATTATTGTAAAGCTTATACTTCCAAACATAGTGCAATAGGTTCTCCATGGTATTCTTTTAGTGTTCAAAGTGATGGGGAATAGAGAATTATTATCTATGTTTGCAATATTAAAGGAATTTATCGAACATACAAACGACTAGAAGAGAGAATTATGAGAATCGCACTGATAGGATACGGAAAGATGGGGCGTGAGATTGAGAAGATTGCACGTAGCAGAGGACACGAGATAGTATCAATCATTGATGTAAATAACATAGAAGATTTCCAATCTGAGGCGTTTCGTTCGGCAGAGGTAGCTATTGAGTTTACTAGACCTGAGGCTGCCATTGAGAACTACCGCCGTGCTTTCCAAGCTGGTGTGCCTGTTGTTGCTGGTACTACTGGTTGGTTAGAACATATGGATGAGATAAAGGAGAGATGCCAAAGCGATAATCAGACATTCTTCTACGCCTCAAACTACAGTATTGGCGTAAATATATTCTTTGCAATAAACAGACAATTGGCAAAAATAATGAATCAATTCCCTGACTACACACCTAGTATGAGGGAGATTCACCACATACACAAACTTGACGAACCGAGCGGTACTGCAATAACTCTAGCAGAAGGAATATTGCAAAACATAGATAGAGCTAACCAGTGGACCCTAAACAGCCAACACAAGAGTGACGAGCTACACATCGAAGCTATACGAGAAGGTGAAGTGCCAGGATACCACTCAATTACATACGACTCGCCAGTCGACAGTATCACCATCACACACGATGCTAAGAGCCGCCAAGGCTTTGCTCTCGGTGCAGTTGTTGCTGCCGAGTTTGCCTCTGGAAAGAGAGGATTCCTTACTATGGAAGATATGTTGAACTTTTAAGAAAGAGATAATAGAGAATGAAATTTACTAAGAAACAGTGGATCAAAGGTTCAATAGCAGTTATTCTTTGGATTCTATTCACTATATGGATGGAGAGCTTTTGGCCTCTTCTTGCTTTACCACTAATCATTGACGCATACTTCACTCGTAAGATAAACTGGATGTGGTGGAAGAAGTCATCAAACCCAATCGTAAGAACAATCATGGAGTGGGTGGACGCAATAGGGTTCGCACTAATTGCTGTATACTTCATCAACACATTCTTCTTTCAGAACTACCAGATTCCTACATCTTCACTTGAGAAGAGTCTCCTTGTTGGCGACTTTCTTCTTGTGAGCAAGTGCAACTACGGATCGAGAGTACCAAATACTCCTCTTTCATTCCCTCTTGCACAACACACACTACCTATCATCGAGACCAAATCATATATCGATTGGCCACAGTGGGACTACAAACGCCTTAAAGGTTTTCAGAATGTAGAGCGAAACGATATAGTCGTTTTCAACTTCCCCGCTGGTGATACTGTTGCTATAAAGATGCAAAACCCTGATATTTATACTCTATACCAAATATATGGGCGTGAGCATGTTCAAAAGAACAAGCAGCTCTTTGGAGAGATAGTATACAGACCTGTTGACAGACGAGAGAACTACGTTAAGAGATGCGTTGGGATGCCAGGCGACTCACTAGCAGTCATAAACAACCAACTATACATCAACGGTGTAGCAGCAAATAACCCACAAGGCTTGCAGTATAACTACTTCGTTCAGACAGATGGTACAAGAATCAGCGAAGAGCAGTTCAGAAGACTTGATATTAGCCAAGAAGATAGATCATTCGTTACAGATCCACAAACACTTCTATCTCTTGGGTTCCAACCAGATGAGAGAAGCAACTTCTGGGCATATCACTTCCCACTGACTCAAGCCTCACTTGATAAGCTCAAGCAGTTCTCTTTCGTGAAGAAGGTGACTATAGAGCCAGCCTATCACCAAGAACCTATATACCCTCTAGCCTACACTGGCAAGTGGAGCCGTGACAACTACGGCACTATATGGATTCCCAAAAAAGGAGCCACGATAAAGCTCACAACTGAAAACCTGCCTATCTACGAGAGATGTATTCGCAACTATGAGTCTAACAAACTTGAAGTAAAAGATGGTAAGATCCTAATCAATGACACTCCAGCTACAGAATACACATTCAAGATGGACTACTACTGGTTGATGGGAGACAACAGACACAACTCTGCCGATTCACGCTCTTGGGGATTTGTTCCTGAAGACCACGTCGTGGGTAAACCGATACTTGTTTGGTTATCACTTGACAAAGATCGCGGCTGGTTTGATGGTAAGATTCGTTTCGACAGACTATTCAAGATGGTATATGATATTTGATAAATGAGAAGTAAACCTTTCAAAATAGTAACAACTAAGTCTCTGATGATTGCACTACTCATAGTGCTGCTCATCAGGGGCTTTCTGTTTGAACCTACTATCATAAAATCAAATCAACCAGCCGATAATCTCAGAACCGGTGACAGGCTAATCGTGAATAAGTGGAGCTACGGAATGAGGCTGCCATTCACTTGGATAGCACTCCCTTTGATACACGACTCAATACCCATACTAGGCATTAAAAGCTACTCTACACTTATCACAACAGGATATCACAGAGTATTTAACTCCAAGCCCAAAAGTGGTGATCTGATAATGATCAATACCCCAACAAGTGAGGGCACAGTAAAAGGAGTACCCACCGACCGACTACCACTACTAATCACAGAGTGCAAGGCTGGTCCGGGTGAGGCTATAAAAATAAAAAGAGGAGATAAGAGCCAAGAGCTGCGCATCCCACACAAAGGCGAGCGAATACCCCTGACTCCAGAGAACCTTATTCGCTATGCTGAGCTCCTACAGAGATTTGAGATGCCCAATGCAATAGTCAAAGATGGACACCTTCTAAACAACGACAAGATAGTTAACTTCTGGCATGTAAGATATAACTATCTATGCTACTACACATATAAACAAGGAGAGGAGCAATACAATATCCTTTCCGAAGAGTTCCTTGTGGGAAAGGCATACAGAGTATGGCCACTAAACTACAAGAAAAGAGCAGAATCAAAACAAGAAGTAAAGAGTAAATAAAATGGATAATATTCTAGTCTCATCAGCATATCTCGCACCTACATCATACTATATTGCACTTTATAACGCCAAAAGCGCAACTATTGAACAGTACGAGAACTATATCAAACAGAGCTACCGCAACCGTTGCACCATAGGAGGAGCAAACGGCACAATGAATCTCTCAATACCTATTGAGAAACCTGCCAATGGCAAAGCACATATGAGAGATATTCGCATATCAGAACATGGCAATTGGAGACACCTGCATTGGAATGCTCTCATTTCGGCCTATCGTTCGACTCCATTCTTTGAGTACTATGCTGATGACTTTGCTCCTCTATATGAGAAGCGAGTGGAGTTTCTTCTTGACTTCAACGAGCAGATAAGAGAGATAATATCCTCATACCTGAACGTGGAGACTCCTATCACATTAACATCAGAGTATATTGACCAACCAACAAGTGACACCCTAGACCTTAGGGAGAGGATAGATCCCAAAAAAGAGATTGGGTTAGGAGCAGCATTCGAAACCAAACCCTACTACCAGGTGTTCAGCTCTAAATACGGATTCCAACCCAACCTCTCTATTGTCGATCTCCTCTTCAACATGGGACCAGAGGGAGAACTTATTTTACGCGATTCGATTCTATAACCTTACGAAGCTCCTTGCCAAAAGAGTTATAGCCTACGAGATCATGCTTGTCATTTAATACTAGTAACGTAGGCAGAGATACAATACCACTCTGATGAAGTAGTGGATCATTTATCCCTAAACGACTATAAAGGATCTCACTAGAGAGAGAGTCTGCTTCGAAGCGAAGCTTAGTAGACTCTTCATTCTCATTAAGCCCAACAATCCAAACGTTGGGCTCTTTTTTTATCTTCTCCTTAGCTAGCTTAGCCAGATCACTCTTCACCGTCTTAACAAAAGCATCCTCATGGGAGTAGAGAAAGATGATCAGTAGTTTATCCTTATTGAAACTATTTGAACTTAGTGTCTCCCCCTTTGAGTCAATGAATCGAAGGAAAGGCATGCGCCCTCCTATTCGACTATTCGCCCTCATGGTTGCAACTTTTGTCAAGCTCTTCTCCAATCCATAGCCCCTAGTACGAGGACTTATCCTCTTCATCCATTCAGCAATGGAGTCGCTACTCTCTGTTGTATGATAGTAATCCTCAATGGCTAGAAGCAAGAGAGGATTATCTCTATGCTCATTCACAAAGCTTCTCACACTACTCATCCATAGCGAATCAACCCTCTTATACTCCTTGGAAGAGAATATATCTAGACTCCACGTTGAGCTATCTCCTCGCGAATAGGCTCTATAGAGTCCTTG
>JBOFEN010000014.1:0-28548 GCA_051648105.1 Bacteroidales bacterium | reverse complement strand
ACCTCTTCGTATTCATGATGGTATTCTCTTTTGCGATGCTATATATCTGGAATAGATATGAGTCTCAACGCCAAATGACGCAGATTGCCACTCTAAAGAAAGAGATCAGAGAGCTGAGATATCGCTCCGTGACTCACACCTCGGAGGTGCTAGGACAAGGTAGGCAGTCGCAGATAAAGAGAAGACTAAAGGAGCTTGGAGTTGAAATGGAGGAGTCCAACAAGCCTCCGTACCTACTAAAAAGATAAATCAATTAAGTAAATCCAAACATACGATAAAGTGCATATGGGAGAGCATAGCATAGAAGACAATAAGCCTATTAAGGGTAAGATGATCATTCGGTATGGTTTATTGATCTGTATTGTTATAGGTTTGATGATAGGTGTTATCGTCCGAGCTAGCTATATCTATTTGGCCGAGGGGGATGAGTGGATCAAGCTGGGGCTTGAATCAAAGGTCTCTGAGGTTGCGATAGATGCTCAACGCGGCGACATACTCTCTCACAATGGCAAAGTGCTTGCTAGTAGTATGCCGATGTACTACCTTCAGATAGACTTCAAGGCTGGAGGATTTGATGCTGACACTCTCAAGAAACATCTTCCTGAGCTAGCAAAAGCTCTGTCGAAGAAGCTCAAGGACAAATCTGCGAGGGAGTATGAGATACATTTGCTCAATGGTCTCCGCCAAGGCTCTCGTCAGTTTACCATCTCTCGCCAAAGAGTATCCTTCATTGATCTTCAAGAGATAAAGAAGTTTCCCTATTTGAGACTAAACAAAAACCGAAGTGGCTTCTACTGGAAGGAGATGCTTCAGCGTCAAAAACCCTTTGGTTCTCTTGCCTCTCGTACTATTGGTGATGTATATGCCGATAAGGACAAGGGTGGGAAGAACGGTCTCGAACTTGAATTCGACTCGCTTCTAAGGGGTAAACCAGGAAGGGGTATATCCAAGAGGGTTCGTAGTTATAGAGTAGTCGAAACATTCATGGAGCCTGTTAATGGCTTAGATGTAACAACCACCATAGACGTGAGGGTGCAGGATATTGCAGAGCGTGTCTTGGTTGAACAGCTCAAGAAGCTTGATGCCGAGATGGGTCTTGTGGTACTAATGGATGTAAAGAGTGGTGAGGTGCGTGCCATTTCAAATATGGGGCGAATAACAACGGGCGTTTATGGTGAGACAAAGAACCATGCCGTCTCTGACCTACTCGAACCAGGCTCTACATTTAAGGTGGCATCTATGATGGTGGCACTCGAGGATGGTGCAATATCTGTATCTGACTCCGTGTTTTGCGAGAATGGTGCTTATAAGTTTTATGGCAAAGTGATGAAGGATCACAACTACAACAAGGGGGGCTATGGATGGCTCGCCGTTCCTGAGATCATTCACAACTCGTCAAACATAGGTATTGCTAAGATAGTTGATGAGTATTATAAAAGTAAACCTGAGAAATTCATCGAGGGTCTCGATAAGATTGGACTAAGAAAAGGGTTTAATATGCCTATACCTGGGGCTACTGCTCCAAGGATTAAGCATCCAACGGAGAGTAGCTGGTCTAGACTCACCCTGCCTTGGATGTCTATGGGGTATGAGACTCAGATCCCTCCTATCTATACTCTAGCCTTTTTCAATGCTATTGCCAACGATGGCAAGATGGTTGCCCCTCGGTTCGTAAAGAGCATTTCGGACAAGGGATCAAAGGTTAAGGAGTTCAAGAGTGAGGTTATTAACTCCTCTATCTGTTCGTCAAGAACATTGAAGGATATAAGAAAGATGCTAGAGGGTGTAATTAGTGAGGGTACGGCTCAAGTGGCTAAGTCATCACACATCAAGATAGCTGGTAAAACAGGTACGGCTCAAGTATCTCAAGGTTCGGGCGGATATAACAGATCGAGGCACCGTGTCTCGTTTGCTGGCTATTTCCCTGCTGAAGAGCCTCAATATAGTGGGATCGTTGTGATACTAAATCCCAACCATGGCTATGCATCTGGTGGTGCAATGGCTGGGACGGTGATCAAGCAGATCGCTGAAGAGGTGTATGCACGAAGCTTTAAAACAGACCTAAGGGAACTAGAACCTGACTCAACCATTGTGTTGATACCTCAGATTAAGGGTGGATCACTAAAGGGTGTGGAGGATGTAACTAGTGAATTAAGACTGAAAAGCAGCTCTTCTACCGTTGATAGTAAGACGGAATGGGTAAAGGTTAGCTCTGGTGAAGAGGAGGTTGAGATTATTGCTCTTGAGTATGACGATGAGATTGTCCCTTCTGTGGTTGGGATGGGTCTCAAGGATGCTCTGCATATGTTGGAGGATAGGGGTCTGAGAGTTGCTGTATCGGGCAGCGGACGTGTAGTCCAACAGTCTCTACAAGCTGGTTCTAGATTCAGAAAAGGGGGAACAATACAGATAAGATTACGATAATATTCTAAATATACACTATAGTATGAAACGATTAATAAAGGAGCTGATAGCTCGTCTTAATGTAAAAGAGATTTTTGGAAACTCATCCGTTGAGGTATCAAACATAGAGTCTGACTCAAGAAAGGTTACTAGTGGTTCGCTATTCGTGGCGGTTAGAGGTTCGGCCTCTGATGGTCATGACTATATTAACACGGCAGTTGAGGCTGGAGCCTTAGCTATTGTTTGTGAGTCTATGCCTAGTGAGCCTGCCAAGGATGTGACTTTTATCGTTGTTGAGGATAGTGCCTATGCATTAGGAGTAATCGCTTCGGCTTGGTTTGGTTATCCATCGGAGTACTTAACGCTGGTTGGTGTGACTGGTACAAATGGGAAAACAACTGTTGCTACGCTTCTTTATAAACTCTTCATGGGATTCGGTCATCAGTCTGGTTTATTATCTACTGTAAGAAACTACATTGGAGAACGAGGTGTAGAGGCGACACATACAACTCCGGATGCTATCTCTCTAAATAGATTATTGAAGGAGATGGTGGATGCGGGGTGTGAGTATGCCTTCATGGAGGTTAGTTCTCACTCGGTAGACCAAAAGAGAATTGCTGGATTGCAGTTCGACGGTGGTATATTCACCAACTTGACTCGTGACCACCTTGATTATCACAAGACGGTTGACGCTTATCTTAAAGCTAAAAAGGGCTTCTTTGATGCTCTTGACAGTGATGCTTTTGCTATCACTAACGTTGATGATAAGACTGGGATGGTGATGCTTCAGAACTGTGCAGCAAAGAAATTGACCTACTCGGTGCGCTCATTGGCTGACTACAAGGGACGAATCATTGAGTCGCACTTTGATGGAATGAGTCTTGAGATTAATGGTATCGAGGCGCTACTTCCTTTCGTTGGAAAATTTAATGCTTATAATCTTCTTGCAGTTATTGGTGCAGCACATCAGTTGGGTAAGGATATAAAGGATATATTGGTGATATTAAGCACCATGAAGGCTGTAGATGGTCGTTTTGAAGCTATCGTTTCGAAAGAAGGATTTACTGCTATTGTAGATTATGCTCATACTCCTGATGCTTTGACTAATGTTTTGAATGCTATTCATGAGGTTCTTGAGGGCAATGGTAGAGTGATCACTGTTGTTGGTGCTGGTGGAAATAGGGATAAGGGTAAGCGCCCATTGATGGCCAAAGAGGCTATGAAGGGTAGCGACAAAGTTATTCTTACCTCGGACAACCCTCGTAATGAGGAGCCAGAGGATATTCTCCGTGATATGATGGAAGGTATTGATATCTCTGAGAAGCGTAAAGTGTTGACTATTGCTGATCGCCGTGAGGCTATCAAGACTGCTTGTATGTTGGCTGAGCGTGGGGATGTTATTCTTATTGCAGGAAAGGGGCATGAGGATTATCAAGAGATTAAGGGGGTTAAGCACCATTTTGATGATCGCGAGGAGGTTCGCAATATTTTTAATCTTTAGAAGTTAAGAGATAAACAAAGACTATGTTATACTATCTATCGCAGTTTTTAGAGCAGTTTGACATCCCTGGCATTGGTGTATTCAAGTATATATCATTCAGAACGGGTGCTGCATTTATATTGTCACTTATTATATCGACCATCATTGGGCGAATGATTATAAACAAACTACAGCTACTTCAGATTGGTGAGGTAGTAAGGGATCTTGGCCTTGAGGGGCAGATGAGCAAGAAGGGCACACCGACTATGGGGGGTATTATTATTATTATATCCATCCTTGTCCCTACGCTTCTTCTGGGTAGGTTGGAGAATACGTACTTGATTCTTCTGATCGTAACAACGCTTTGGCTTGGTGCTATTGGATTCTTGGATGACTATATTAAGGTGTTCAAAAAAGATAAAGAGGGTCTGCATGGACGCTTTAAGATCGTTGGACAGATTGGACTTGGCATAATTGTGGGATTGACGATGTGGTTGTCTCCATCTGTTGTCATAAGAGAGAACAGTGAAGTTTATGCAAACAATGAGGTGCAGGAGGTACATTATGAGAAGGATCACTCGAAATCGACTCTTACAACTATACCTTTTGTCAAGAATAACAACTTTGATTATGCTTATCTAGTTTCGTTTGTCGGTGATAAGGCTCCTCTCTTTGGATGGATTGTTTTTATTATTGCAACAATATTGATCGTGACGGCTGTATCTAATGGGGCTAACCTCACGGATGGGCTGGATGGATTGGCCACGGGTAACTCAGCAATTATTGGAGTTACTCTCGGGATTCTAGCTTATCTATCGAGCCACATCACAATGGCCTCATACCTTAATATAATGTATATACCCGGGTGTGAGGAGATGGTTGTCTTCTCGGGAGCTTTCATAGGTGCTACAATCGGTTTCTTATGGTATAACTCCTACCCTGCTCAGGTATTCATGGGTGATACGGGTAGCTTAACTATTGGTGGTATCATAGCTGTATTTGCAATAATGATTCGTAAAGAGCTTTTGATACCTGTGCTTTGTGGTGTATTCTTGATCGAAAACCTTTCGGTGATCATGCAGGTAGCTTACTTCAAATATACGAAAAGAAAAAGTGGCGAAGGTAAAAGGATATTTAAAATGACTCCTCTTCACCACCATTTCCAGAAACCTGGTGGCGTGGTGCCTGCTCTGATTCAGAGCCCGAGAATGCCTGTGCCTGAGTCTAAAATCGTTGTTCGCTTTTGGATAGTGGGAATCATCTTGGCTGCTATAACTATTGTAACGCTTAAATTGAGATAGATACCATGGGAAATAGAGTCGTTATTCTTGGTGCTGGCGAGAGCGGCACGGGTGCAGCTGTATTGGCTGCAAAGATGGACTTTGAGGTTTTCGTTTCGGATATGTCTGCTATAAAGCCTAAGTATAGAGAGATTCTTGAAGATAATAATATTGAGTTCGAAGAGCTAAAACATACTAGAGAGCTAATTCTGAATTCGCAGAAGGTGATAAAAAGCCCTGGTATTCCTGACAAGGCTCCTATTATCAAAGAGATCATCGAGTTGGGCATACCTATATTGTCTGAAATTGAGTTTGCTGCGGGCTATACTACTGCGAAGATGATCTGTATCACTGGGTCAAACGGCAAAACAACCACTACGATGTTGATCTACCACATGCTAGTCGAGGCTGGTTTGAAGGTTGGATTGGCAGGAAATGTAGGTAATAGTCTCGCTCTACAAGTTGCAAATAGTGATTATGACTACTATGTAGTTGAACTTAGTAGTTTTCAACTTGACAATATGTACAGCTTCAGAGCTGACGTTGCTATCTTGCTAAATATCACTCCGGATCACTTGGATAGGTATGACTATAAGATGGAGAACTATGTAGCTTCGAAGTTTAGGATCACTCAGAATCAGAGAGTGGAGGATCATTTCATATATTGGAGTGAAGATCCTATTGTGAGTAGTGAGGTGAGAAAGCGAAGCATAGTTGCCAAATGTCACCCTTTTGCTCTTAATAGATCGGAGGGAAGTGCTGCTTTTGTTGAGAGTGATCAATTATCTATTAATGTAGATGGTGATTTGCTTAAGATTTCTACAAGTGAACTGGCTCTATCGGGCGTGCATAACCTTTACAACTCTATGTCTGCTGCTATAGTAGGTAAGATTGTTGGTTTGAACAATGAGCAGATAAAGACATCATTAGGCAACTTCAGTGGTGTGGAGCATAGGTTGGAGCGCGCTGGAGTAGTCAATGGTGTTCTATATATTAATGACTCTAAAGCAACGAATGTGAACTCTTGCTTCTATGCTCTACAAAGCATGAGTGCACCAACTGTACTTATTCTCGGAGGTGTAGATAAGGGGAATGACTATAGTGAGATTGAGTCGTTGGTAAGAGAGAGGGTTCACTCTCTTGTTTTTATGGGTACGGACAATAGTAAACTTCATGAGTTCTTTGATAAAATGGGGGTCAAATCGTATGATACGGACTCAATGGCAAAGGCTTTGGAGGTGGCAAAATCAGTTGCTAATGTGGGAGACACAGTACTTCTATCTCCTTGTTGTGCTAGTTTTGACCTCTTTGATAATTATGAGGATCGTGGTAGACAGTTTAAATCTCTAATTGCAAAGTTATGATCGAACAATTGTCTAAGCTATTTAGGGGTGACAAGAAGATCTGGATACTATTTTCTCTGCTTTGTACATTCTCGATGTTAGAGATATATAGCTCCTCGAGCACTCTCACCTTTGGTAATGTAGCAAATCACTACGGCCCCCTACTTCGTCATATACAGATGTTGTGTGGGGGTGCTGCTGTTGTTGTTGTCCTGCAATTTATTCCTTTTAAGTATATCCCAATGCTTGCTGCGGCAGGGCTAATTGGATCATTTGCCTTACTTGTATGGGCATTATTAGGGGGTGTAGAACTCAACGAGACTTCGCGATGGATATCAATATTCGGCATACAACTACAGCCTTCTGAGTTTGCGAAGATCTCAGTTGTTATGTGTACTGCTTTTATTCTTAGTAAGACCCAGTCTGATGATGGAGTGTCTAGACTAGGGGTGTCACTAATAATAGGTACTTCGGGGTTGGTAACAGCCATGATTATTAGCGAGAATCTCTCTACTGCAATACTTCTTACTGCAGTCGTGTTCTCAATGATGTTGGTTGGAAACGTGAAGATTATCACTCTACTGAAGATAGGTCTTATTGCCCTTGTCGCTTTAGTTCTTTTCGTTGCGTTTGCTCCTATAAAGCGTGCGCAAACTTGGAGAAATAGGGTTACTACATTCACACAGAATGTTAGTAGTGATGATAGTAAGGATAAGAGTGCAAAGTTTGAGATCAATGATAAGAACTTTCAGGTGTCGCACGCTAAGGTTGCCATATCAAGAGGTGGGTTTCTTGGGTGTGGACCTGGTAGAAGCGTTCAAAGGGATATACTTCCTCAGGCTTATTCTGACTTCATTTTTGCTATTATAATTGAGGAGTTTGGCATTATTGGCGCTGGTTTCCTAATGCTAATATATATACTTCTAATCTTTCGAGTCATAAAAATTGCTGCAGAGTGTGACAACCTTTATGGGCAACTTCTAGCGCTAGGATGTGGTCTTATGATTGTTTACCAAGCGGCGATAAACATGATGGTGGGTGTTGACTTCGGCCTAGTTACTGGACAGCCTCTCCCACTCATAAGTAGAGGGGGAACATCCACAATCGTAACTTGTGCTTACATTGGTGTGATACTCTCTATTAGTACTTACAACAAGCGTGCATACCCAAAAATCGATGAATAGTAATATGAATAAGATGGGAAGAAGATTTATTATTAGTGGGGGGGGGACTGGTGGTCATATATTCCCCGCACTTTCTATTGCTGATGCTATAAAAGAGCGTGAACCTGATGCAGAGATTCTATTCATTGGTGCAAATGGGCGAATGGAGATGGAGAGAGTGCCTGCTGCTGGTTATAAGATTGAGGGATTAGATGTGAGTGGTTTCGATAGATCTAACCTCTTTAGAAATATCTCTGTTCTATTTAAGCTTGGTAAAGCATTATTAAAGGCTAGAAAGATTATTCGCAAATTTAATCCTGATGCAGTAATTGGGGTTGGTGGTTATGTGAGTGGTCCTACACTGAAGGTTGCTCAATCTCTTTCAATACCAACAATCATTCAAGAGCAAAACTCATATGCTGGTGTTACAAACAAGCTATTAGCAAAGAGTGCTAATCTAATTTGTGTTGCCTACGACAATATGGAGCGCTTCTTCCCTAAAGAGCGTATTCGTCTTCTTGGAAACCCTATTAGAGAGGGACTTCTTTCAAATAATATCTCCAAGGAGGAAGCATATAAAACACTTGGGTTAAATCCTAATTGTAAAACCCTTCTGGTTATCGGGGGTAGCTTAGGGGCTAGAAGTATCAATGATGGTATATCTATATTAGCAAAAGATATAGCTGGTGACAGCTCTATACAGGTGTTATGGCAAACTGGTAAGAGATACTACGAAGAGCTCTCTGCTTCAATCTCCAAGGATAATGCAACAAACATTCATATCCGCCCTTTCATTGATAGAATGGATATGGCGTACAAGGTTGCTGATTTGGTCGTATCAAGGGCTGGAGCTAGTTCAATATCTGAACTAGCTGTATTGGGTAAAGCATCAATACTTATTCCATCTCCCAATGTTTCAGAAGATCATCAAACAAAGAATGCTATGGCTATGGTTGAAAAGGGTGCAGCTATAATGCTTAAAGACTCAGAGAGCACAACAAGGCTTTCTTCAACTGTTTTAGCTACAATAAATGATCAAATTACTTTAGATAAATTATCCAAGAAGATTGAAAGTTTAGCTGAAAGGAACTCGGCTAAACGAATTGTTGAAGAGATCTACAGGGTCATTTAATGATTATTCTTCACTTATTTATACGGTCTACTTTTTTTTCGGAAAAAGTAGACCGCTTTTTATGCTTCTTGCGTTCCTTTTTCTATTTTTGTATTTATTAATGTGATTGTAGTTATAGTGATCTAACTACAATCAACAATGAGCTTGCCTCATTTGATATAAATTGCTTATAACTTGATTAGTATGTCTAAACTATCCCTATATTTTATCGGTGCTGGAGGAATTGGAATGAGTGCCTTAGTGCGTTACTTTCTAGCTAAAGGGCACAAGGTAGCAGGATATGACAAAACTCCAACTGAATTAACACAAACTCTCATTGAGGAGGGAGCTGATATCCACTTTGAAGAGTCTGTAGATCTTATACCTGAATACTGTCTAGACAAAGAGAACACATTGGTAGTACGCACTCCTGCTGTTCCTACAACTCACAAAGCACTTCAATACTTCGTTGAAAATGGCTTTAGAGTAGTCAAACGTGCTGAAATACTTGGTGAGATAACCAAAATGAGTAGAGCTCTATGTGTAGCCGGAACACATGGGAAAACAACTACATCAACTATGCTGGCCCACTTTCTTAAGAGCTCTCATGTTGATTGTAATGCTTTTCTTGGTGGAATCCTTAAGAACTATAGCAGCAACCTTATGCTTTCCGACTCAAGTGACCTAACAGTTATTGAGGCTGATGAGTATGATAGATCATTTCATCACCTTGAACCATACATGGCAATTGTTACATCTTCTGACCCTGACCATCTTGATATTTATGGTACAGAAGAAGAATATTTGAATAGCTTCAAAAAGTTTACCTCTCTTGTAAGAGAGGGGGGCACCCTACTACTAAAGAAAGGCATTACTCTAAAGCCTGAAGTAAAGAGTGGTGTTACTTTGGCACACTATGCAGTTGATGATGATGCTGACTACATGGCTAATAATATCCGCATAGGCGATGGTACTATCCTTTTCGATTTTATCCACCCAAATGGTGCGATTAATAATATTGAGCTAGGTGTTCCTATTTGGATTAATATTGAAAACTGTGTTGCAGCCATGGCTATTGCTCTTATTAATGGAGCTACTCCAGAGGAGTTAAAGAATGCTGCCCTTTCATACAGCGGTGCAAAGAGAAGATTTGACTTTCATATAAAGAGTGATAAGATTGTTCTACTAGATGATTATGCTCACCATCCTGAGGAGGTGGAGGCTAGTATTAGTTCTATTAAGCAACTTTATCCAAACAGAAAGGTTACTGTTGTTTTTCAACCTCACCTTTACAGTAGGACTAATGATTTCTATAAAGAGTTTGCCAAATCACTCTCAAAGGCTGATGAAGTTATACTTCTTGATATATATCCTGCGAGAGAGTTGCCTATGGAAGGTGTTACCTCTAAGCTAATATATGACCTAATGACTATCAAGGAGAAATCGTTGATAACAAAAGATCAGCTGCTAGAGCATCTAAAGTGCAATAAATATGATGTGCTTGTTACATTAGGAGCAGGAGATATAGATACATTATTACCGCAGATTAAAAACTTGCTGCAAAGATGATACGCACAATATTCCAGACTATCGCCTTTATGCTTTTGATAATTTACCTCTCTGCTGCATACATACTATCTGCAAGTGAGGTAAAACAAATTGTTTGCAATGATTTCAAAGTAGAAATTGCAGATAGTGGAAAGTTTTGTCTAATTTCGTCTTCTGATATTAAGCGTACTCTAAACAGTCGAGAGCTAAATCCCTTAGGCAAGTCCTTTAGTGAGATAAACTCTGATGTTATTGAATCAAATATCAAGGAGTTACGTCAAGTAGAGAGTGTAGCCTGCTATAAAACCACTAGTGGTTCAGTTATTCTAAGTGTCAAACAAAGAATACCTATAATTAGAATAATAAATGCTCGCGGTGGACACTACTATGTAGATCGAAATGGGTTCGAAATGCCTATCTCCTCCCACAGTAGTGCTTATGTACCTGTTGCCACAGGTGCTATATCCTCGGAGTTTGCTTGTAATGATTTATACAAGCTTGCTCAGTTCTTGGAAAATAATCCATACTGGAACTCTCAAGTACAACAGATTGTTGTAAAAGAGAGCGAAACTATTGAAATCATTCCTCGTGTTGGCAACCACACTATTATTCTTGGTAAGGCAGAAGAACTTGATCTGAAGTTCGACAACCTACAACTACTTTACAGTAAAGGATTCAAAAGAGTAGGATGGGACAAGTACAAGACCATTGATCTACGATTTAAGAATCAAGTTATTTGCACAAAGTAAATTAGATAAACTATGATACTAGATAAATATTTTGCAGCATTCGATCTGGGCTCCTCTGTAATAACAGGAGCAATCGGTGAACGCAAACCTGATAATACAATAATTATTCACGCTGTTGAGCGAGAAGACTCTGAGCAATCTATTCGTAGAGGTGTTATTCACAACCTTGACGACGTTGTTCACAAGGTGCGTCGCATTATTAGAAAACTAAACAACCAAGTACAACCTGAAATATCAAAGGTGTATGTAGGTATTGGTGGTCAATCTTTACGCACTACAAACTCATCTCTTTCTCAATTTATATCAGGTATCATTGATGAAGAGAAACTGATTCAACTCAGAAAAGAGAGTATGAACAGACAAATTGATGGAGTTGGTGTTGTTGATGTATATGATTTTGCATACAAAATAGATGGAGAGTCTGTTCGTAATCCAATAGGATTATCTGGGCAACAACTTGAAGTAGAACATAAGGTTGTTACATGTAGAGAGCAAAACCTCCTTAGTGTAAAGAAGTGCTTCGAGGTTAAGCTTGACATAGAGTGTCTACAACTTATTCCTTCTCAACAAGCAGCAGCTACCGCCGTTCTAACTGATGAAGAGATAACTAGAGGATGTGTACTTCTAGATTTCGGAGGAGGAACAACCTCAGTCTCTATATTCAAGAATAAAGTTCTTTCTCACACTGCTGTTATTCCTTTTGGTGGTGATCTGATAACAAAAGATATTATGTCACTTCACTTCAACCAAACAGATGCTGAGAACCTAAAGATAACTCAAGGATCTGCTTTCCTTGATGAGTCACTAGAGTCTAGTGCCCTAAAACAAATTATAGCAAAAGCTTCTAATGGGTCATCAATTGAGATGCAGAGGCTGCACCACGTAATTGAAGCTAGACTTGAGGAGATTGTTTTAAACATAAACAATCAAATCGATTCATCTGGATTTACGAGAGGCGACCTACAGTCAGGGATGATAATCATTGGTGCTTCGGCTATGTTGAGAAACCTTCCTCAATATCTAGCAGCTAAACTTAAGATGGACGTTAGAAGAGGGGCACTACCTAAGATGGTAGTAACTAGCCCAGAG
This sequence comes from Bacteroidales bacterium, assembly GCA_051648105.1. Taxonomy (GTDB): domain Bacteria; phylum Bacteroidota; class Bacteroidia; order Bacteroidales; family UBA7332; genus UBA7332. Next base: position 16,382 of record JBOFEN010000014.1, on the reverse strand, counting down.
ATTGGTGACTTGTCTAGAATAAATGTTGTTGCTGGACTCTTAATGTTAGCTAAAGAAAACTGTGCTCTACTTAACCCTGAGGTAGCTATTATTGCTCCAGAAGTTGTAGAACAACCTGTACAAAACCTATTTTCTGAGATAGAAGAAAAGAGTGTGGTTGAGGAAAAGATAACTTTAAGCGAAGAAATAGAGAAGGCTCCTAACAGTGATAATACATTTACTGTAACTGAAGAGAAGAAAGAGATCTCAGAGCCTGAGACAAAAGAGCCTGTACAAGCTGAGCAAACAAAGAAGCAAAAGAAATCAGGCAAAGGGGAGTTTATGAAAGATCTTAGTGATGCTGTCATAAAGATCTTTACAATTAACTAATTTGCAAAAGGAACAATCGTAATATCATCGATGTCATATGAATAATGAGATAATGGACTTTCAGTTTAATAGGTCAGCAAACACCATAATCAAAGTTCTTGGTGTTGGTGGTGGTGGTAGCAATGCTGTCACGCATATGTTTCGTCAAGGAATACACGACGTCTCTTTTGCACTCTGTAACACCGACCAACAGGCTCTAAATAAATCTGAGATTCCTCATAAAATACAACTTGGTAAGAAGATTACTGAGGGGCTAGGAGCTGGTAATAAGCCAGCTATTGCCAGACAAGCAGCCATTGAGAGTGAGGCGGAGATCAGAGAGCTACTCAATGACGGCACTAAAATGGTATTTATCACTGCCGGAATGGGTGGTGGTACTGGTACGGGAGCAGCACCTGTAATTGCACAGATTGCTCGCGATATGAATATCCTAACCGTTGGTATTGTGACTATACCATTCTATTGGGAAGGAGCTCCTAAAATCATCCAAGCACTAAACGGTGTAGAGGAGATGAGTAAGCACGTTGACGCACTTCTTGTTGTAAACAACGAAAGACTTTATAAAATATATCCAAACCTTCTTGCAAAAGAGGGCTTTGCAAAAGCCGATGATACACTTAGCATTGCTGCTAAAAGTATTGCTGAAATGATTACTCTCGAAGGGTATATCAACGTCGACTTTGCCGATGTTCGCACCACACTTAAGGATGGTGGTATAGCTATTATTAGCACTGGCGTTGCTCAAGGTGAAAAACGTATCACAAAAGCAATAGAGAATGCCCTTGACTCACCTCTACTAAACAACAACGACCTATTCAGTGCAAAAAGAATCCTTATCGTTTTCTCATTCAACGATGTGGTTATGCACGAATTGAAAGAAGTTAATGACTTCATGGAGAAGTTCGGCAACGAGATAAACGTTATCTGGGGTGCCAACATTGACGAGAGTCTAGGCAACGAAGTTAAGGTTTCTATACTATCTACTGGATTCGACCTATCAACTGTAGAAGGTATTATTGAGAATAGAGAGAGACTAACAGCCGAGCAGCAAAAAGAAGAAGATGTTGCCCGCGAGAAAGCTGCTGTACAAAAACAGAGAGACCTCGAAAGAATTGGCAAGGTATATGGTGATAGTGTTGCTTTCAAAACAACAAGGACAACACACCCATTCATATTGACAACAGAACAGTTAGATGACGAAGAACTTATCAGACTACTCGAATCAACCCCTGCACACTCTCGTTCTTCAGAACTTATCAATACAATCAAAGAAGCACTAAGAGAGAAAGAAGAGATTAGCAGTAGCGACTCTAGCTCTGTTATTGTATTCTAACACAAAATACAGACCATCATTATGAATCTATTCGATAAAATAAGCGAGGACATCAAGAAGTCAATGCTCGCAAAAGATAAACTACGCACCGAGACTCTTCGTGGCGTGAAAAAGGAGTTCATTGAAGCAAAGACTGCAAAAGGAGCTGAAGGCGACTTTACAGATGAGCAAGCTATCAAGATCCTACAGAAGATGCAAAAGCAACGTAAAGATGCAGCCGAGATATTTGAGACACAAAACAGAGCCGATCTAGCCGAAAAGGAGATCCTTGAGGTTGCTATCATTGCTGAATACCTACCTCAACCTATGTCAGAGCAAGAGCTAGAGGCTGCTGTTCTTGAGATTATCAAAGAGTGCGGAGCCACATCTGCTAAGGAAATGGGCAAAGTTATGGGGGCTGCATCCAAAGCTCTTTCTGGTAAAAGTGATGGTAAAGCCATCTCTGCTATGGTTAAAAAGCTGTTGTCTTAACAAGCTTAGTGTTGGATAGAACAACAGATATATAATAAATATATAGGTAAAAAAGATTATGAAAAAGTTTAGAGCTGCCATTGTTAGTTATGGTAATATTGGCAAATTTGTATTTGAAGCCCTAGAGGCTGCTCCAGATTTTGAGGTTGCAGGTGTTGTTCGTCGTGATGCTTCTGGGGTTAAACCATCAGAACTAGCAGATGTTCCTGTTGTTGATTGCATCTCAAAACTTGAGAATGTTGATGTTGCTATTCTTTGTTCTCCAACAAGACAAATTGAGAGCTACGCTAAAGAGATTCTTGCAAAAGGTATCAACACTGTTGATAGCTACGATATACATGGTGGCATCGTTGACCTTCGTCGCGAGCTTGCTGCTGTTGCAAAGGCAAACAATGCTGTTTCTATTATCTCTGCTGGATGGGATCCAGGTTCAGACTCGGTTGTGCGTGCACTTCTTGAAGCAGTTGCACCTAAAGGAGTTACCTACACAAACTTCGGCCCAGGCATGTCTATGGGACACACTGTTGCTTGCAAAGCTATCGCTGGTGTTAAGAATGCACTATCTATGACTATTCCTCTTGGAACAAGCATCCACAGAAGAATGGTTTACATCGAGCTTGAAGAAGGATACAACTTCGAAGAAGTTGCTGCAGCTATCAAAGCAGACGACTACTTTGCTCACGATGAGACACACGTAACTAAAGTTGACTCTGTGGACGCACTTAAAGATATGGGACACGGTGTTAACCTTGTTCGTAAGGGTGTATCAGGAAAGACTCAAAACCAAATCTTTGAGTTCAACATGACTATCAACAACCCAGCTTTGACTGCTCAAATCCTTGTTGCAGTAGCACGTGCTTCATTCCGTCAACAGCCAGGAGCATACACTATGATCGAGATTCCTATGATCGACATGCTTGTTGGTGACCGTGATGAGCTTATCAGACGTTTGGTGTAAAAGTCAATCTTTAAAGACTAAACACCCCAAATAAAATGACATAGAGGGGAGCTACATCCATAAAGGAGGTGACTCCCCTCTCTCTATTAAATAATAATACCAAACAAAAATGACACTATCGTATATTGATTGGACGGTTAGTCCTACTATCTTCGAAATATTTGGCCGAGAGATACTTTGGTACAGCCTTATGTTTGCACTCGGATTTTGGATAGGCTATAAGATCGTTGAGCGTATGTTCAACTATGAAAAGATAAAGCTTGAATGGCTTGACTCACTATTTGTATACGTATTCGCTGGCACTGTAATTGGTGCTAGGCTTGGACACTGCCTATTCTACAATCCAGAGTACTACCTGAGCGACCCAATAGAGATACTCAAAATATGGGAAGGAGGACTAGCTAGTCACGGTGGAGCCGTTGGTATATTAATTGCTATATATATTTACTCAAAAAGAGTCACCAACAGATCAATGATCTGGACCTTCGACCGTCTGTTAGTTCCTGTCGCGCTAGTAGGCACAATGATACGAATAGGTAATCTAATGAACCACGAAATATACGGTCACGTAACAGATCTACCTTGGGCATTTAGATTTATCACCAACGTAAATGCTTGGAAAAACGGAGCCGAACCAATCTTCTCCCTACCATCACACCCGACACAGATCTATGAAGCATTGATATACCTAATTACCTTCGTCATACTAATGATGATGTATTGGAAATACAAAGCCTATAAACGACCAGGGTTAATCTTTGGAACCTTCCTCGCAGGCATCTTTGGAACAAGATTCTTTGTTGAGTTTCTGAAGAACAACCAAGAAGTATTCGAAGATGGAATGATACTAAATATGGGACAAATCCTTAGCATACCATTCATGATAGCTTCGGTTATTCTAATATATAGAGCACTAAAGAATCCACCAGTAAAGTAGATATAAACATAAAACACCCAAAGGGCTGATCACTCATGTTAAGTGATCAGCCCTTTTTGCATTAATGAAACATTTATTAAAAAGAGATAAAAAAGACAACAAATCAAACAACTAACCATTTCTTTACCTATTTTCGTCACTATAAACAAAAGGGGTGCCTTACTTAGATAGGCTGAGATTATACCCTATGAACCTGAAGCAGGTAGTGCTGCCGTAGGAATTTGTTCATAGCTATTACTTCTTATATTCATCTAGACCGATCTGGTCTTGATTGTTCTGCACATACTAAGGCAGTACCCCTTCCACAAAACCAAACATAATGTATTCTCATACCTACCCGACCGCTATGACAATAGCCGGTTCTGACAGTTGCGGAGGTGCAGGCATACAAGCCGACATTAAGACATTCTCGGCCCTTGGCGTATACGCCACATCCGTAATCACCGCCATCACTGCACAAAACACTATGGGCGTTGTATCAATCGCACCCGTTGCCCCAGAGATGGTACAAGCACAAGCTGATGCCGTACTCTCCGACATAAAGATAGATGCCATAAAGATAGGGATGCTACACTCCCCAGAGATAATCAATACCGTAAAACAGCTCATCCAAAAGTATCAACCACAACACATTGTGCTTGATCCCGTCATGATTGCCACTAGTGGTGATCCACTAATCAAACCAGAGTGCTCAGCTCTAATCATCAAAGAGCTCTTTCCCCTAGCCTCAATTATTACCCCAAACACCAACGAAGCCACATACCTAACATCTATTGAGATCAATAGCATAGAAGATATGAAGCAAGCTGGAGAAAGACTCCTTAAGCTCGGAGCAAAAGCTGTATTAATAAAAGGAGGACACCTACTCGGAGATAACGTCACCGACATACTCTTTCAAAACAATCAAGAGCCCATAATGCTCACCTCAACAAAGATAGAAACAAAAAACACCCACGGCACAGGATGCACCCTATCCTCAGCCATCGCTGCACACCTATCCAAAGGATACAACCTTGAGGATGCCGTCTCAAAGAGTAAAACCTATATCAGCCAAGCCATACTACACGGCAAAGATGCACAAATAGGCCAAGGACACGGATCCGTCAACCACCTCTTCCAACCCATTGCACTTAAAAAAATAACCATATGATAATATATATCAACGATCAAGAGCGAGAAGTAACAGACAACTGTACCCTTGCCCAAGCACTTATCGAACTAGAGATATCAACAAAAGGCACAGCCATTGCATCCCATGATGAGATAATATTTAGAGCCAAGTGGGAGAGCTACACTCTTTCCCCTAAAGAAAAAGTAACCATCATCCGTGCTACCTGTGGTGGATAAACAATAGATACAAAGCTATGAAACTAATAATTATCACCACCCCCAACACCTATCCACAAGAGGCCGAAGCAATAAACCAACTCCTCAAAGCAGGTGCAGGCACAATACACCTGCGCAAGCCAGAGTGGAGCGAGCAGATGACCAACGACTTTATTCAACAGATAGATAGTCAGTATCACAACCGCATAGTCATCCACGACCACTACCAACTCTCCGAAAGATTCGATCTCAAAGGCATACACCTCAACCAGAGAAACGCCAATGCTAAGATCACAAACATTGAGAAGGTAAATAGCAACTCACTTCACTCAATCGAGGAGCTCGAACAAACAGAAAAACACTACAAATACCACCTGCTAAGCCCCGTCTACGAATCCATCTCAAAGCTCGGATACACACCCTCGATAACAAAACAACAGATAAAAACTGCACAAGAGAGAGGGATAATCAACCAAAGCACCATTGCACTCGGTGGAGTATCCAAAGAGAACATCCAAGAGTTAGATAGACTCGGATTTGGAGGAGTGGCCCTACTAGGTAGCCTATGGAGTGAGTGGTGCAAAGATTTCAACACCGGAAAGCTCATTGACACATACCTTGAGATGCAACAACTCTGCAACGCGATAAAACGAAAAAGAGTATCCAGATTGCACTACATCACAAAGCCCAACAAGATGGAGCCACAAGAGCTACTCAGCTCATCCTCTGACTACCCATCCATGGGGCTTCCACTCATGCAACTTAGAAACAAACACGCCTCACAAGAGACAAAGATACAAGTAGCAAAAGAGTTAAGAACCATCTGCAAAGAGAACAATACAACACTCATCATCAATGATGACCCTCTCATTGCACTCAAAAGCTCAGCAGACGGCGTCCACCTCGGCAAGAGCGATATGCCAATAGAGCAAGCACGGCAGATACTAGGGTATAACTTCATTATCGGAGGCACAGCAAACAGCTTCGAAGATATACAAAGGCTTACCAACAGCGGAGTTGACTACATCGGACTAGGACCCTTCCGATTCACCACCACCAAGGATAACCTAAGCCCTATACTCGGTCTCGATGGCTACAAAGAGATAGTTGCCCGATGCAAAGAGAAGAGCATTGACACCCCAATCATCGCAATTGGAGGAATACTCCCAGAGGATATCCCATCCATACTTGAGTGCGGAGTCGACGGTATTGCCATCTCCTCATCACTAACCCTCAACACAAATCTAGAGAGCGAGAGACAAGAGAAGATAAACCTTATCAAAACAATAAAGCAACAGCTACAAAAGATATGAACAAACTACTAATAGGAGACGTAGAGTTCTCCTCACGACTATTCCTAGGCACAGGAAAGTTCAGCTCAAACCAAGAGATGAGCAGAGCCATCGAGGCCTCACAAACAGAGATGGTCACACTAGCAATGAAGCGCATTGAGATAAACAACCAAGAGGATGAGATGCTCAATCACATCAAAAACCCTAAGATCCATCTTCTGCCAAACACCTCTGGAGTACGAAATGCCAAAGAAGCAATCTTCGCAGCAAAGCTAGCTAGAGAAGCCTTCGAGACCAATCTTCTTAAACTAGAGATACACCCAGACCCTAAGTATCTACTACCAGACCCAATCGAGACGCTCAAAGCCACAGAAGAGCTAGCCAAACTAGGCTTCATCATACTACCTTACATACAAGCAGACCCTGTGCTCTGCAAACGACTAGAAGATGTTGGCTCCTCTGCCGTGATGCCATTAGGTGCACCAATAGGCACAAACAAAGGAATACTAACCAAAGATTTCCTTCAGATAATCATCGAGCAGAGCAACGTCCCTGTCATCGTAGATGCAGGCATCGGAGCACCCTCACACGCAGCCTATGCCATGGAGCTTGGCGCAGACGCAGTACTTGTAAACACTGCCATAGCCATAGCAAACAACCCCGTAGAGATGGCAGATGCATTCCGCAAAGCCGTCGAAGCAGGTAGACAAGCATACATTGCAGGACTAGCCACTCAAATTGACAGAGCCGAGGCAAGCAGCCCACTTACATCATTCCTAAATGACTAACCCAATAGACAAAGAGATAAAGATGGATAATAAAATAACAAGAACCCCATTCCCAAACTCAGAGAAGATATTCGTTGACGGAGAACTATTCCCCATCAAAGTAGCAATGCGTCAGGTCAAACTAACAGACTCAGTTAAGACCATAGACGGTAAGAGAACAATCATCAAGAATGACCCTGTCGTAATATATGACACCAGCGGACCATACTCAGACCCAAACTCTACCATAGATATCAATGCTGGACTACCGCGCCTACGCGAAAGCTGGATCAAAGAGTCGAACGCTATTGAGAGACTAAGCGAACTAACCTCCGAATATGGAAGAATAAGAGAAGAAGACTCAAACCTTGACTCAATACGTTTCAACAACAGACACCTACCATATAGAGCCAAGAAAGGTGAGAAGATCACACAGATGGCACTCGCACGTCAAGGAGTCATCACACCCGAGATGGAGTACGTTGCCATACGCGAAAATATGAACAACAGAGAGCTAGGCATACAAAGCCACATTACTCCCGAGTTCGTTCGTCAAGAGGTGGCACAAGGCAGAGCCATTATCCCTGCAAACATCAACCACCCAGAGGCCGAACCAATGATCATCGGGCGCAACTTTCTTGTCAAGATAAACACAAACATTGGCAACTCAGCTATGTCTTCAGGCATAGAAGAGGAGATAGAAAAAGCTGTTTGGAGCTGCAAATGGGGAGGTGACACACTGATGGACCTTTCTACTGGAAATAACATACACGAGACAAGAGAGTGGATCATCAGAAACTGCCCCGTTCCTGTTGGTACTGTACCAATATATCAAGCACTTGAGAAGGTAGACGGGAAAGTAGAAGATCTAAACTGGGAAATATTCCGCGACACACTCATCGAGCAAGCAGAGCAAGGAGTAGACTACTTCACCATACACGCTGGTATCAAACTACAAAACGTAAACCTTGCAAACACAAGACTAACAGGCATTGTATCACGAGGAGGATCAATCATGACAAAATGGTGCAAGACACACCAAAAAGAGAGCTTCCTATATGAACACTTCGAAGAGATATGCGACATACTTGCTCAATACGATGTGGCTGTTTCTCTCGGTGATGGACTCCGACCAGGATCTATTCACGATGCCAATGACGATGCACAATTTGCTGAGCTTGACACCCTAGGAGAGTTGACACTCAAAGCATGGGAAAAAGATGTTCAGGTGATCATCGAAGGACCAGGACACGTACCCTTGAACAAAATCAAGGATAACATGGATCGCCAACTCAAGTCATGCCACGAAGCACCATTCTACACCCTCGGCCCACTAACAACCGACATAGCTCCAGGATATGACCACATCACATCAGCTATTGGTGCAGCACAAATAGGATGGCTTGGAACAGCAATGCTATGTTACGTAACACCAAAAGAGCACCTCGGGCTACCAAACAAAGAGGATGTACGCAATGGTGTGATCACATACAAGATTGCAGCCCATGCAGCCGACCTAGCAAAAGGACACCCAGGCGCCCATGTCAGAGACTATGCACTAAGCAAAGCACGCTTTGACTTCAGATGGAAAGATCAATTCAACCTCTCACTCGATCCAGAGAGAGCCCTCGAATACTACAAAGAGGGATCACACAGCGACGAAGATTACTGCACTATGTGCGGACCAAACTTCTGCGCTATGAAACTTTCGAAAGAGTGCATTGAACAGTAACCACAGAAGATGCAAAAAGATTATACTGAAATAATAGAAAGCATAGAGTGGAGCTCCATTACAGAGAGCATAAAGAGCAAGTCTGAACTTCATGTTCAGGCTGCTCTAAAAAAAGATAGACTAGACATTGAGGACTTCAAGGCTCTTATCTCACCTGCCGCTAAGCCATACATCGAAACCATGGCACGACGAAGCAGAGAGATCACACAGAGACGATTCGGAAAAACAATGCAGTTCTACATCCCTCTATATCTCACAAACGCTTGCACAAATCACTGCGTATACTGCGGCTTCAATCACCAAAACAAGATTACCCGCATTATACTAACCCCCGAGGAGATACTCAAGGAGGTTGAGGCTATTAAAAAGCTCGGAAACTTCGAGCACATACTTCTTGTAACGGGCGAATCACCCCGACAAGCAGGCATTGACTACCTCGAGCAGGCTGTCAAGATAGTCAAACCTCACTTCGCTTCAATATCCCTCGAGGTTCAACCCATGGAACAGAGTGAGTACGAGCGACTCATTGCTGCTGGGGTGAACAGCGTATACATCTATCAAGAGACCTACAACAAGCAGAACTACACACTCTACCACCCTAAAGGCAAGAAGAGAGACTTCAACTATAGGCTCGACACATACGATAGACTTGGTAAAGCATCCATACACCGTATGGGACTAGGTGTGCTAATCGGGCTTGAAGATTGGCAAACAGACGCCACAATGATGGCAATGCACCTTCGTTACCTTCAGAGAAGATACTGGAAAACTAAGTACTCCATCTCATTCCCTAGGATGCGACCTCACGTTGGCGATGGATTCAAACCCAATGTTGTGATCAAAGACAGCGAACTAGCACAGCTTATTTTCGCATTCAGACTCTTTGACAACGACGTTGAGCTTGCACTCTCAACTCGCGAGTTGCCCGACTTTAGGAATAATATGACCCAACTTGGCATCACCTCAATGAGTGCCGGCTCCAAGACTGAGCCCGGCGGCTACGCATCCTACCCAAACGCCACGGAACAGTTTGAGATGGCAGACAACAGAGAGCCTCTCGAGATACTAAACTCCATTCGCCAACAAGGGTATGAGGTAGTATGGAAGGATTGGGATCACATTTTTGAACAGTAGAAAACCTATGGATCAAAGATACAACAGACACCATATCATAGATGGATTCGGCACAGAAGGTCAACAAAGACTCGAGAAAAGCTCTGCTCTGATCGTGGGTGTAGGTGGACTAGGCTCACCCATCGCACTATACCTTGCAGCAGCAGGTGTAGGGCGAATAGGGATTATTGACAACGACACCGTATCGCTAACCAACCTCCAAAGACAGATCCTCTATCGCGAATCTGAGATAGACCAATCAAAGGTCGAGAGAGCCAAGGAGTCGCTTGAGTCACTCAATAGCAACTGCACCATCGAGGCCTACCCGTTTAGGTTAGAGAGTAGCAATGCCAAGGAGATTATCAGCCAATATGATATTGTCATTGACGGTTGCGACAACTTCAAAACAAGGTACCTGATTGACCAGATCACCTCCGAGCTTCAGATACCCTACGTCTATGGCAGCATAGCTGAGTTCCAAGGTCAAATCTCCATCTTCAACTACAAAGGAGCTGGATCATACAATAGTCTATTCCCCAAGGAGGAGTACCTCGATAGCAGTGCCGCCTCGATTGGAGTCATAGGTTCTGTACCTGGAGTAGTCGGTAGCCTGCAAGCCACTGAAGCAATAAAGATACTTAGCGGAGTTGGCGAACCACTAATCAACAAGATGCTACTGATCAACCTCAAGAGCATGGAATTCAAAACATTCTCAATCTAATCTAAAAAGGTAATACACCAAGAGGGTGAGAATAACAAACAGACAAGTACCCCCATCAGAGTTGACATACTCAACTCTGATGGGGGTTTCTCATACCCTCTTTTTTACATACTACAAGAACCACTCCTCACCTCATCTACCTATAACATCCCCCATGTTAAGCTCACACCAATCCTTCCTCTCTACCCTATCTACTTATGCCCGAAACAACTCCACCAAAAGAACCTAAAACCACCCCCCAATTAGCCCTCAGACAACCCCACTCTCAATCTGCAAATATCCCCAATCTATGGGCTATTTAGAACAATAACTGCAAGCAACTATTCGCAGCTCTGAGGGCATCTCTAAAAATACGTACGTATTTGCACAAAAGTACGTACGTATTTTGATGAAAGTACGTACGTATTTCTCACCAAATACGTACGTGTTTGGTGAGATACATAGTATGAAGCTTGTAGTTACCCTTGTTTGAGGCTATAGTTAACCACAACAATGAGGATAGATACCACTACATATTACGATAAAAAGGGAGTAAAGAGAAGGCACAAGAAGACGTTAATTTTACGACTTGATGGTTAATCTTCAAACTTAACTCTCAGTAAAACATCTCCTTTAATAAAAGATATTACTTTTGCAAAGTGAGTATAATCATCGAAATCAGAGTATTAACTAACCTACAACCCATATGAACTACATCAAAAAAGCAGCCATCTTGGCCATCGCTATCTTGAGCTTTGGGTGCAACAACAAGGAGTCTCCTGACGGAGAATGCAGCACACCCATTAGCGCCACTCCTAATAGCCATAATTTCAGCTCTGAGGGTGGTACCATTGAGATTACCACCAAGGTTGACTATTGGTGGTTTGAGCTCTCACATAATTACTATCCAGATGATGAGACCACAGAGCTAGTGGTGATAAGAGAGGATCAAGGTGATGATATTAGTCCTATATTAGAGGTGAGATCTGAGTGGTTCTCGGTTAGAAAAAGTGGGGATAGAAAGCTCACTGTGCAGTTCGAGTCCAACAAGACGAGCTTCGAGAGAGGATATACCATCAACCTACAATATGTAAATTGCTTCGAATCGATATACATATCACAGGATGGGAGGTAAGTAACACGAATATCTATGGTAGAATAGATGAGGCTTCTATTCTGACCTTATCGAGTGAAAAATAATAAGTTGGTGCAATCCATTGTGTTCCATTTGGAGTTTGTGGAAGTGACGATGTATAGATTGTATTAACAAAAAAAGCCTCGAGAACAAAAGTTCTCGAGGCTTTTTGCGGAGAGAGGGGGATTCGAACCCCCGGTACCGTTTCCAGTACGTCAGTTTAGCAAACTGGTGGTTTCAGCCACTCACCCATCCCTCCGTTTTGGATGGCTGTGCATAGTGTTGCCTTAGCAACAATTGCACTACAAAGGTAATGATAGTTGTGAAAACGGCAAATTTTTACGCTCTTTTTTTTCAAACAAAAGAGTAATCGGGAAGTTTCGTTTACCTTTGTAACAGGAATAAAAACTCCTAAACCACTCTATATAAATCTGAAAAGATGACAATTAAAGAACTATTTGACACATATAAAAAAGATGAATCGCTCTCTCAACTTTCCCTTTTGGTTAAGCAGAAGAGTGTGAAAAACATATTTATTGAGGGTAGCGCAGGCTCATCTCAGGCTCTTGTCTTGGGGTCATTGGTGGATAGTCTGACCACTCCCATCTTAGCTATCTCATCTAACATTGAGGAGGCAGGCTATCTCTATAATGACCTTATGCAGCTTCATGGCGAGGAGTCTATCCTATTTCTGCCATCCTCATACAAACGATCAATAAAGTATGGACAGATAGATACAGCAAACGCCATACTTCGCACTGAGGTGATGAGCCGTGTATCGTCAAATAGTGCAAACCTAATCATTGTGACCTATCCAGAGGCTTTGGCCGAAAAGGTTGTGAGCGAGGAGTTGCTACATAAGAGCACACTTAGGCTCTCAGTTGGTGAGAGCATAGATAGGGCTTTTATCATTGAGGCTCTCTATGAGTATGGTTTTGAGCGCGTAGACTATGTCTATGAGCCAGGACAATATGCAGTAAGGGGGAGTATCCTGGATGTATTCTCCTTCTCGAATGAGGATCCATATCGTATTGATCTATTCGGAGATGATATAGAGAGTATCCGCACCTTCAGTGTTGAGTCGCAACTCTCAAAGGGTAGTGTGGGTGAGATCTCAATTGTCTCGAATCTCAACCTCCATCAAGGTGGTGGTGTCTCCTTCTTAGAGTTCATCCCCAAGGAGTCTATCCTTTCGGTTAAGAGTTTGTCATACATAGCAGAGAGCATAGAGATGATAGCCAAGGAGGGTGTATCACAGCAGGCTCTTGAGAGTGATGACTACGACAAGGGTGTAAAGAATAAGATTGTTGATGCCAAGCTCTTTGCTCGCTCATTGGTGGGCTTTAGACGCATTGAGTTCTCTATGGGTAGTAGAGCTGGCGAGGGTGAGGTAAAGATATCTCTGGATCACTATCCTCAGCCTCTCTTTCACAAGAACTTCGACTTAGTCATCGAAAGTTTCCGCAACTACATCGCTGAAGGATACACTATAAATCTACTATCGGACAACCCTAAGCAGGCCGAACGTCTGCATGAGATATTCAAGGAGAAGGGTGAGATAATACCTTTTGAGGGGGTACTACACACTATCCACGAGGGTTTTGTGGACAAGAGTGCTAAGATATGCTTCTTCACCGACCACCAGATATTTGATAGATACCACAAGTATAACCTCAAGAGTGACCGCGCTCGCTCGGGCAAATTGGCTCTATCCCTAAAGGAGCTTCAGCAGTTTGAGGTTGGTGACTATGTTGTTCATATAGATCATGGTATTGGGCGCTTTGGGGGTCTTGCTCGTACGGAAAACAATGGTCAGATCCAAGAGGTGATAAAGCTTGTTTACCTAAATAATGATGTGATCTTTGTATCTATTCATGCTCTTCATAAGCTTTCGAAATATAGGGGCAAGGATGGTGAGCCTCCAAAGGTGAATAAGCTTGGTAGTGGTGCTTGGGACAAGGTGAAGCAGAAGACCAAGAGTAAGGTTAAGGATATTGCTCGTGACCTCATCAAGCTTTATGCAATGCGTAAGGATGAGAAGGGTTATAGATTCTCGCCTGATAGCTACCTACAACAGGAGTTGGAGATGTCTTTCATTTATGAGGATACTCCTGATCAGCTTAAATCAACTGCTGAGGTTAAGCGTGACATGGAGAGTGACAAGCCTATGGATAGGCTTATCTGTGGAGACGTGGGTTTTGGCAAGACAGAGGTGGCTATTCGTGCAGCTTTCAAGGCGGCAACGGATGGTAAGCAGGTGGCTGTGTTAGTGCCAACAACTGTATTAGCATTCCAACATTTCAAGACCTTTAGTGAGAGACTAAAGGAATTCCCCGTGAAGATTGACTACTTGAGCCGTGCGCGACGTCCGAAGGATGTTAAGCGTATTCTATCGGAGCTTAAGGATGGTACTCCTGAGATACTTATTGGCACTCACCGTGTCATAGGCAAGGATGTTCAGTTTAAGGACCTGGGTCTTCTGATCATCGATGAGGAGCAGAAGTTTGGTGTGGCTGTAAAGGAGAAGTTGAAGCAGTTGAAGAACAATGTGGATACTCTCACTATGACTGCCACCCCTATTCCGCGTACGCTTCAGTTCTCTCTGATGGGTGCAAGGGATCTATCTACCATACAGACTCCACCGCCAAACAGATACCCTATCCGCACAGAGGTTCATACGATGAATGAGGAGATCTTGGCTGAGGCTATCAACTTCGAGCTAAGTCGCAACGGGCAGTTGTTCTTTATCAACAACCGTATCAATGAGCTTGAGGAGCTAAAAGGTGTAATCAAACGTATCGTGCCGGATGCTCGTGTGGGCATTGGGCATGGTCAGATGGATCCTCACAAGCTTGAGGAGGTGATCATGGAGTTTCAGAACTATGAGTTTGATGTTCTTATCTCCACCACCATTGTGGAGTCGGGAATAGATATACCTAATGCGAACACTATCATCATCAACAATGCTCAAAACTTCGGATTGAGTGATCTTCACCAAATGCGAGGACGTGTTGGACGAAGCAATAGAAAGGCTTTTTGCTACTTGATAGCTCCCCCACTCTCATCGCTTTCTGCTGAGTCGCGTCGTCGCCTTCAAGCCATTGAGAACTTTTCGGACCTTGGTAGTGGCATTCATATCGCTATGCAGGATCTAGATATTCGCGGTGCGGGTAATATGTTGGGTGCGGAGCAGAGTGGCTTCATCGCTGACTTGGGCTACGAGACCTACCAGAAGATTCTACAAGAGGCTGTACAGGAGTTGAGAACGGATGAGTTTCAGGAGCTTTATGCTGAGAGCGACACGGAGGTATCCAAGAGGGGATTGTCTTATGTGGCTGAGTGTATAGTAGAGTCTGACCTTGAGCTGATGTTCGCAAGTGATTTCATCCCGAGTGACACAGAGCGTATCTCACTCTATAGGGAGCTTGATGGTATGGAGCGAGAGAGTGATATCAACTTGTTCAAACAGCGCATAAAGGATAGATTTGGTAAGATACCTACGGCAGGACAGGAGCTTATTCGTGTGGTTAGACTTAGACGACTGGGCAAGGAGCTTGGCATAGAGAAGGTTGTTCTCAAGCATGGGAAGATGATTCTTTATTTTGTCTCTAACCTCGAGTCGCCTTACTATCAGTCACCTGCCTTTGGTGGTGTGCTGGGTTATATGGCAAAAAACCCTCGCTACTGCCAGATTAAGGAGAGCAAGGGTAAGCGTTCGATGAGCATAGACAAGATAAAGAGTGTTGAGCTTGCTGTTGATATCTTCAACGAGATGCTCTCATCTTTGGAGTAGCCTACTGCCCTTTCATCCAATTGAATCGGTAAGCAAACTTAAGAAGTATATATCCACCAACGGTGTTCCACTCAGAGTCGGTGATCGCCGAGGCGGTAATGCTTCTTGAGGTGTTGTTTACTTGGTTTAGTATGTCGTACCAGATGATTGATATGTCTGCTTTTTTGTTGAATAGTGTTCGAGAGAACTCTGCATTCCAGTTGACGATATCTCGGTTATACCCTCCGGTATAGCCTCTCTTTCCACCATAATTGACAAATGTGGCGAGGGCAAGTTGCCAAGGCAGTCTTGCTCTTGCCATCAGTCTCACTCCATAGTCGAAGGTTGTTCGGCTGGTTGATGAGTTGAGTGAGTTTTGCACATCGCTCAATGAGAGATAGCATCCGAGGGTTGTACTCAGATACTTATCATTGTAGTTGAGGTTTATATCCTCTCTAAAGTTTTGACTATTGGAGA
>JBOFEN010000013.1:0-26068 GCA_051648105.1 Bacteroidales bacterium | reverse complement strand
ACCGTATGTATGCTCAGAGTTATCAAGCTGATGCAACAAAAGAGCTTATCGGATCAACCCTATTTGCCAATTCAATCCACTATGCACTCACAGCTACTCTAGGTGAAGCCGGCGACTACACACCCGTGTCAGGGATGTTTATTGTTCAAGATCTTGAGAGTGTAGACTATTTCAAGGCAATGGCACTACAAGGCAACCCTATGGTCAAGCAGGTATCTCTTAAAGCTGAGCTAGCTAAGGAGGGAGTCAGACTTGAAAGATCTGAGTTTATGCCACATGTAGCACTTATGGGAGCATTCGATGTGGTTGATTATCAATACTCCAAGCACCTACCTACATGGGCTATTGGTGTTGGCGTGAAGATGACTCTCTTTGATGGGTTGAAGCGTGAGCGTAAGTTTGCAGCAGCTAAGAGCACTCTTAGACAAGTAGAGGCATATGGTGAGAAGGCAAATGCCGATGTGCAAGCACTCATTGTAAAGCTATACAACTCACTAGAGGCCTCATCCAAACAGATCCCATCCATTAACACATCACTCGAGTTTGCATCTGAATATCTTCGTATCAAGGAGGAGGCTTTTGCCGAGGGTGCAGCATCCTCAACCGAGGTGGTAGATGCTAGATTGAATCTCAATAAGATCAAGACTGAGCGTCTGCAGGTGGCATACACCTACAATGTTACTCTCGCTAAGCTACTTGAGGCGTGTGGTATAAGCGAACAGTTCGTTCAGTACGCTAGCAGATCATCAAATCAGATAATCAATTGTCAATAATAGAGATAGAGCACTCTTAAATTATAGAACTATGAATCGAAATAACAATGGGGTATATGCCCTAATAATAGTAGCCGCATTAGCAGTCGTTTCAGTTGCTGCGTGGTTTGCCATAAAACCAGAGCCAACACTTATTCAAGGAGAGGTAGTATCAACCTCGGTTAAGGTATCATCAAAGCTTCCTGGAAGGATAGACTCACTTTTTGTTCGCCAAGGTGAATCGGTAACAAAAGGCTCTCCTCTATTTGTGTTAAGTACACCAGAGGTTAATGCAAAGCTACAACAAGCTGAAGCTGTTCGTCAAGCTGCAAGAGCACAAGATAGTAAAGCTAAGTTCGGAGCACGAAGCGAAGAGGTTCAAGCAGTATATAATCTATGGCAGAAAGCAGAGGCTGGATACGAATTGGCCGATAAGTCGTATGCTCGTATAGAGAAGCTATATAAGAACGGAGTAGTCACAGCACAGAAGTTTGATGAGGCATCTGCCAACAGACAAGCAATGGAGGCAACCCGTCAGGCTGCTAAGGCACAATATGAGATGGCACTCAAAGGAGCAAGAATAGAAGATAAGAATGCAGCGGCGGCACTCCTAAACCAAGCTGAAGCCGTTGTTGCTGAGGTCTCATCTATGCAGTCCGATGCCAGACAGTATGCACCGTTTGATGCAGAGGTGGCAACGATTATTGCTGAAGAGGGTGAGCTTATAGGTGCTGGCTATCCAGTGATAACACTTGTAAACCTCAACGACTCACACGTGTCATTCAACGTAAAAGAGGATCTCCTTCCTAAGATCAAGGTAGGCAAGATGGTAAAAGGCTATGTGCCTGCACTAGATGAAGAGGTGACACTCAGCATAAGCTCCATAGCTGTACAAGCAGAGTACGCTACATGGTCAGCTACTCGCACCAAAGGGGAGTTTGACATCAGAACATTTGAGGTGAAGATGACACCACAGAAGCAGCGCTCAGACCTTCGTCCTGGTATGAGTGTGGTTGTCAATTGGGACACCATAGAGTAGTCTCAACACTATATATCACACGATAAACTATGACTTTTATCAACAAAATACGATCCGTAGTGCAGAGAGAGCTCATTCAGTTCAAGCGTTTCCCTATACTGATGACCATCTCCATACTACTACCCCTATTGTCTATTGGCCTCTTCATTCTCATCTTTGAGAGTGGAGTGCCGCGCGATATGCCAATAGGTGTTATCGACTATGACAACTCATCACTATCGACAAAGGTTATACGCATGATTGATGCCACGCCATCAGCACGCGTTACCCTGCATCTAAGTGACGAGTTGGAGGGAGAGACCATGATGAAGCGAGGTGAGATAGATGCCTTTGTGATCATACCACGCAACTTCGAACGCTCTATACTTCGTACAGAGCCTGTAGAGGTTGCTGCATTTGTCAATGGGCTAAATCTAACCAAGGCAGGGCTGCTTGACAAGGATATAAGACAGACCGTGATGACCTTCTCCTCTGGAATTCAGATACAGCTTTTGGTCAAGAAGGGGCTATCTACCGCCGAGGCATACTCACAGATGATGCCCGTGACTTTCGAAAAGCACATACTCTTCAATCCCTACACAAACTACGCACTATATCTGCTTCCTGCATTCCTACCAATGATGATGCTACTATTCATCTTGATAACCACAATATTCGTGGTGGGAGTAGAGCTTAAACGTGGCACAGCAGGCGAGTGGTTGGATTCAGCCCAAGGCTCAATCCTAGCTGCACTGTGGGGGAAATTGGCTCCATATACGATCATACACCTTGTACTATGGGCATTTATGAACACACTAATCTACCGTGTCGAGGGAGTACCTTTGAACGGCAGTGTGATGATGCTAATAGTAGGAGGAGTACTCTTTGTGATAGCCTACCAATCAGTGGGAGTATTCATTATCACAGTACTATCTAACCTTCGTTTGGCACTATCACTCGGAGGAGGATACTCAGTGCTAGCCTTCACATTTTCGGGACTAACATTCCCATTCATGGCGATGGACCCTATGATGCGCTATTTCGGAAAGATATTTCCCTTTACATACTACATGGAACTCTTCGTTGATCAAGCCATACGAGGGGCATCATCATCACACTCCATAGGTTATGTTCTATCTCTAGTCATATTCATCGCACTACCATACCTCACACTTCCGCGCCTAAAGCGTATAGTGTCAGACCCATCTTTCTGGGGCAGGGTATAGAGCTGAGTAAGAAAGAGAGATAATAACCCATATAAATCACCCATTGAAAGATGAATCGATTAAAGATACAGCTAGAGGAGTTCTTCTCAATATATCGTTCAGAGATTAAATACATCCTCAAAGATCCAGGGGTACTACTCATCATGGTGGGTGCGATAATAATCTACTCAACCATCTACTCCTTGGCCTATCGCAACGAGGTGCTTCGTGAGGTGCCCATAGCGGTAGTCGACCAGAGTAACACCCCTTCGAGTAGAGGAATGATACGCGCACTTAGTGCCGCACCAAACATTGAGATAACAGCCACGGCAAGCGACCTAATAGAGGCAAAGTCTCTATTTATGAATAGAGAGGTCTATGGAGTAATAGTCATTCCAAAGGATTATGAGCGTAAGCTGCTGCGTATGGAGCAGGTAGCCGTTGCTATATATGCGGATGCTAGTTACTTCCTAATGTACAGACAGCTCTTCTCAGATGCAGTTAGCGCAATAGGCAGCAGTAGTAACCAGATTGAGTGGCAACGCTTTGTGTCGGGGGGAGTGGGCGATGCCACAGCTAAGGTAGTAGCAGACCCCGTTGTGATAAGATCAAAAACGCTTTTCAATCCATATAGTGGGTATGGCACATTCATCATGCCAGCCATACTGATATTGATCATACAGCAGACATTACTTATCGGAATAGGTATGATAGGTGGCACCTGGTACGAGCAGAAACTCTACAAGAGCTTCACTCCTGAGGGCGAGAGATACCTCTCAATCATACCACTACTCTTTGGTAAGACACTAGCTTACCTTTCACTGTATGCTATCACATTGACCTATATCTTTGGAGTGCACTACCATCTATTTGGTTTTCCAATGAATGGATCATTTGGCGACATACTACAGCTACTCATACCTTATATGCTATCTGCAGTATTCCTGAGTATAGCTATCTCCACACTATTTCGAAATAGGGAGAATTCAATACTCTTCTTGCTCTTTACCTCAATACCACTTCTAATGTTGAGTGGAGCATCACTACCTGTTGAGGCTATGCCAAGCTGGTTAGTTATGATTGCGAAGGCCATACCAAGCAGCAGTGCCATTGATGGCTTCCTGCGTATCCAGACTATGGGAGCGAGCTTGAGCGAGGTAGCCACACACTATCATACGCTATGGATATTAACTATAGTATATTTTGCTTTGGCTTACTTTACCCTGCGAAGGGTTGTTCACCAATCAGAGTAAAGCAGATCACCACTATTGTCTTGGATTTGCAACTTGTTGCTGATGAGGTGAATTACTGATCAAAGTGTCAAATGACTAATGCTCCAGAGCAGGCTCAGATGATTATTTTGGTAAGTCGTATGCAAATATCACACTCTAGAGAGGTTAAACCCTTTTAGGGTAATTGTTTGATTAGTAGGTTGTTCTGCTATGGCGGAGAGTTTTAGACTCCTCCGATGAGCGATATTATAGAAAAGTCAGTGCCAAGATGGTCAAAACTCACAGGGTTTTGACCATCTTGGCACTGACTTTTTAAGTAAAACTCTTAGGCTTTTTGCCGAAAGGCTTGATGAAATTACCCTCGAGGCAGTGATAACGGGCCTAGAAAGCTCTTTCTAGTACCAAAAGCATAGTGATTAGCTAAAAAAAACTCTAGAGATTCATGCTATTTTGAACTATCAAAATGGTCTGAATCTCTAGCGTTTTGTTTCGTTATGTTACTTGCCTCTTCTTTGATAAAGAGGTACTTTGTTGCTTACAGCTCAATTGATGGCACAGCAATAGTATCGAGTATGGCGAATAGCTCCTCTACGGAGTTTGCACGAAGCATAGCTATACGAGTCTCCTTGAAGTTTGGAATACCCTTGAAGAGAGGGGTCGCAGCAAGGTGGCGACGAATGTGAAGAATACCACGGTACTCATCTAGTCGCTCAACACTTTGAATAACCTGTCTCTTGATCACAGCCATCTTATCTTCGAAAGAGAGAGGATTCATCTCACATCCATGTTCTATATAGTGCTTAATCTCGCTGAATATCCATGGTCTACCAATCGTAGCACGTCCAACCATGATGGCATCAACACCATATTTATCGAAGCACTCCTTAGCACCTTGTGGCGTGGTGACATCTCCGTTGCCTATGATAGGTATAGTCATGCGAGGATTGTTCTTTACCTCACCGATAAGAGTCCAGTCAGCCTCACCAGTGTACATCTGGCTACGTGTGCGTCCGTGAATAGCCAAAGCCGCAGCACCTCTATCCTGAATCTTCTCTGCTAGATCAACAATGATTTTCGAGTCGTGGTCCCATCCAAGACGGGTCTTTACGGTGAGTGGGATGTTGACAGCCTTAGCACAACCCTCAATTATGTCAAGCATCAGAGGAGTGTTCTGCAGCATACCAGCTCCAGCCCCTTTTCCAGCCACACGCTTAACAGGGCAACCGAAGTTTAGGTCAATAATATCAGGCTTAGCTAGCTCAACAATCTTGGCAGCTTCGACCATTGATTCAACATCACGACCATATATCTGAATAACGACAGGCCTCTCATCATCGGAAATCTTGAGCTTCTGTTGAGTCTTATTCACTGCGCGAATAAGAGCGTCGCTAGAGACAAACTCCGTATATACCATGTCTGCACCAAACTCTTTACACATCAGACGGAATGAAATGTCCGTCACATCTTCCATAGGTGCAAGTAGCACCGGGTATTTCCCTAAATCTATATTCCCTATTTTCATGCGGCAAAATTAATTCTTTTTTCTCTCTTAATTGTGCTATATTTGCGAGAAACAAGTAGAATGTAACTAAATATGGCAGAACGCGTAATAGAGACCATAGTGACAGCAGACGGGAGTCACACCCTATATATACCGGAGATGGATGAGCATTACCATAGTGTTCATGGTGCAATCCAGGAGTCAACTCACGTTTTTATTAACCATGGACTCAGGGCTTCGCAGGCTGAGTCACTCTCTATCCTTGAGATAGGATTTGGTACGGGGCTCAATGCTCTATTGTCTTTGGTGGAGAGTATGCGTACGGGGCGGGAGATACTTTATACCTCCTTAGAGCTATATCCACTATCACTTGAGTTGATGGAGAAGTTGAACTACGCAGAGCTGCTATCGCTTAGCAGTGATGAGGCTCAAGCTTGGCAGATGGTTTGTCAGGCACCGTGGTCAAGCCTTGAGGGTGAGTTTACAGTAGTGTCGCCCACCTTCTCTATTCGTAAGATAGAGTGCGATTTCACTAAGTTTGATTTTACGGGCAGCTACAATCTGGTCTATTTTGATGCATTTGCACCAGACAAACAGCCAGAGATGTGGTCTCAAACTCTCTTTGATGCCATAGGCATGGCGACGGTTGAGGGTGGAATATTGACCACTTACTGTGCCAAGGGTGTGGTAAGACGTGAGCTTATGGCTGCGGGATATGTGATGGAGCGTCTGCCTGGCTCTCCGGGCAAGCGTCAGATGTTGAGAGGTGTAATGAGTAGATAACTATTAGCGAAGGAGATATACTATGATAAAAGTAGGAGATAAGGTAAGATTCCTTAACGCCACAGGCGGGGGAATAGTAACAAAGATAAGTGGTAAGGATCTCATCACGGTGGAGGATGAGGATGGTTTTGATGTTCCTGTATTGATCAAGGAGTGTGTTGTCGTTGAGAGTGCTATGCCTAAGGGCTCGGCTGTCAAGGGTAAATCTCCAATGGTTGTGACGGACTCTATCATCACCAACAAGGTAGAGGAGGAGATAGAGCTCTCGCGTAAGGTAAAGGAGACTAAGGAGGGTGAAACTCTCGATGTTCTTTTGGCTTATGTGCCTCAGAACTTGAAGTCTCTTCAACACTCAACTTATGATACTTACTTGTTGAATGACTCGAACTACTTCTTGTTTGTTACTTACAGCAGCGAGATCAATGGTCAGTGGTTGAATAGATATTGTGGAGTTGTTGAGCCCAACACTAAGCTCTTCATGGAGGAGTTGAGCAAAGAGCAGCTTAATGAGGTTGAGAAGGTGTCGGTTCAGTTTGTTGCATTCAAGACGGAGAAGAGATATAACCAGAAGAATCCTATCTCTGTGGAGCATAATATAGACACGGTTAAGTTCTACAAACTGCATAGCTTCAAGGTGAGTGAGTACTTCGATGAGCCTGCTTTGATCTATACGATAGTAAAGAATGATGTTCCAGATAGTGAGATAGTATTCGATCCAAAGGCACTAGAGGAGGCAATGCAGGAGAGATTGCGCTCTGAGAGGGTGGTCAATCAGCCTCTTTTCAAGAAGAAGAACCTTGTGCAGAGTGACCTTATAGAGGTGGACCTGCATATTGATGAGCTTCTAGATTCAACGGCAGGCATGGATAATGCAGCTATGTTTGAGGTTCAGATGGAGGAGTTCCATAGTGTGATGAAGGCAAATCTCAAGACTAAGGGTCAGAAGATTGTCTTTATTCATGGCAAGGGGGATGGTGTGCTGCGTAAGGCTATCATAGATGAAATGAAAAAGAAGTATAAGACATGTATCTATCAGGATGCTTCCTTTAGGGAGTATGGCTATGGTGCTACTATGGTTATCATCAAATAGTGGTGTTAAATATAATATTAGAGGCGAGAGCATTACCCAATGCCCTCGCCTCTTGCTTTAATAAACTATTATGGATTGATCCTTTGTGACTTTCTGTAGATCAATTAGTAACCTATGTTTTGACGTAGATTCTTGCTTTTTGCTATCTCCTTCTCTGGGATAGGGAAGATATGATTCACAGATGCATTGAAAGATCTTGTTGGCCATGACTCAATAACAGTGATCTCTAGATCCTCTTTGCTTTGAGGAGAAGGAACAAGAGGACGAACACTGAATCCATGAAGTGGCTTCTCTACATACTCTTTTGCAACACCCCATCTGAGAAGGTCAAGCATTCTGTTTGAGAATTCGCCAGCTAACTCGCAACGACGCTCATTCATCAAGTCCTCTTTTGTTGCACCTTGTAGGTCAGAAAGGCCTGCTCGGCGTCTGATTTGGTTGAGTGACTCATCTCCACTCTTACCGCTCCAGATCTCAGCCTCAGCTTTCATAAGGAGTACCTCTGCATATCTCAAGACTGGTATGTTGAGAGAGGTAGTAGGGTAGTCTCCATTTGGATTGATGGTTGTCCCAATAGCTGTTGCTGATTTGTATGGGTCCATATATTTGCGGAACTGCATACCAGAGAGTGACTCGTTTGAGTAGTATAGTTTCTCATTGCCTAGGTACTCAAATTTGTCACCTGGCTGAAGAATAGTAGCAGCTAGACGTTTGTCTTCACTCTGGTAAGCATTGAGCAACTCAATGGTTGGGGTGAAATATCCCCATCCGTTGTACTCTCCCCACCCTTTATTCTCAAGCATAGCACCAGGAAGTATAGATCCAGAGATTGCAGAAGAGGCAAAGGAGAAGATGTACTCTGAGCTGTAGTTATTCTCAACTTTGAAGATATCCTCAAAGTTACTCATCAGTGAGTGCTTGCCAGCGTTGATTAACTTGTCGCAATACTCAATTGTTGTATCATACGAAGAGGCATCATACTGAGCATCCCAAAGTGCTACCTTCGCTATGTATGCCCAACAAGCGGCTTTGTGAGGGCGTCCCCACTGTGCTTGTTCTAGTTGTTCGAACTCAGGAAGTAGCTCTGCTGCACGTTTGAAGTCTTCGATACAGTATGCGTAGTTGTCTCTTACGCTATTTGCTCGTGGCACATCTAGTGCATCAACTGCTAGTCCTGGCTCTACGATTGGTATCCCACCATTTGTGGAGTTGTCTCCGTAGTAAGGGGCAATCCAGAAGTATGCCCAAGCGCGGAAGAAGTATGCCTGTCCTAGGACTAGATCTTTGGTGTCTTGGCTTAGGTCCATCTTTGGGACATTAAGGATAATGTCATTAGATAGCTTGATGAGTTGGTACATCTTTGGCCAGTTGTCAACAACATCTCTAGAGTAGTTTGCAATGAAGTTCTTCATTGCAGCACATCCCGCCTGCGTACGTCCTGTGACTACATCGTCGCTACAGTTGTAGTAGTGCATGAACCCGCGCCCAACAACACCTGTTGATCCCATCCAGAAGTATAGTCCGTCAGCGGCTCTCAGTGCGTCACTCTCAGTGATCCAGAACCTATCGCTTGATGGCTCACCGTACTTGTTGTGTGTAAGGAAGTCTTCGCAAGAGGTTAAGCTCAAAATGATTGAGGAAGACAATATGATTTTTTTGAGAATTGATTTCATAATCTAGCTTAGCGTAGTTGTTTTGTTAGAATGTTAGATTCATACCGAAAGAGAATACTCTAGATACTGGATAAGTACCACCATCAAGACCATAGTTACCTACCTCTGGGTCCATACCTGAGTATTTGGTGAAGGTAAATAGGTTCTCGCCTGAAGCATAAAGACGAATTTTTGGTGCTTTTGTTGATTTGAACACCGAAGTTGGGATGCTATATCCTAGAGTAATGTTTTTGATACGTAGGTAGCTGCCATCTTCGAGGAAGAAGTCTGAGGCTGTACTGAAGTTTCCGTTTGAGTCACTCATGCTGATAAGTGGAATATCAGAGTTTGAGTTGTATCCCCATGAGTTAAGTACATCTTTCGACATGTTCCATCCTTGACCTGCTGCGTAGGTCATCACCTTCACACCGTTGAAGATCTTGTTGCCAGCAACTCCTTGGAGTATCATGCTGAAGTCAAAATTCTTATATGCAAACTGTGCATTCACACCATAAGTTACTTTTGGAGTGTAACTGCCCATAAACTGGCGGTCGTTGTCGTTGATGATACCATCACCGTTGCTATCCACGAACTTTAGGTCGCCAGGTTTAGCATTTGGTTGTATCTTGCGTGTGTTACCTGACGCATCTGTGTAAGTATATGCATCAATCTCTGATTGGCTCTGGAAGATACCAGCGTTCTTGATTAGGTAGTATGAGTACCACTCTTGTCCTACGGCAGAGCGTAGTGGTTGTATAGCACGAATAGTATTGCTGTGTGCAAAGAACTCTCTATCTCCTAGGTCTTTCACCTCTGACTTGAGGGTCGAAAGGTTAAGGTCTACGCTGTAGCTGAATCCGCTTTTTGTCTGATCTGCATAACCAACAGTGAACTCAAATCCTCTGTTTTGTACGCTACCAATGTTGCCAAGTGGAGCTACTGAAATACCACTAACAGATGGTACAGGCACCTCTTCAATAAGGTCTTTCGTGTTTTTTAAGTACCAATCCATACCGAAAGAGAAGCGTCCGTCTAGTAGTTCGATATCAAATCCTAAGTCGGTCTGCTCTGATACCTCCCAGCGAAGGTCTTGGTTCGGTATGGTCACCATACCTAGCCCAAGGATAGGGTTTTGGTGTTGACCTCCAAGGTATGCATAGTCACCTACAGCCGATAGGTTTGATAGGTATGAGTAGTTTCTTACTCCATTAACGTTACCTACTTGTCCCCAGCTGGCACGAAGTTTAAGCAGAGATATAGCTTTTACATCCTTCATGAATGGTTCTGAAGAGATCTTCCAAGCACCCGAAAGGGCAGGGAAATATCCGCTGTTGTTCTTGAAGTATAGTTTAGAAGATGCGTCTCTACGTATGCTACCTGTGAAGAAGTATCTATCAGCGTATGAGTATGCACCGCGTAGGTATGCAGATACTTGTGACTCCTCATTGCGCGACTCGTATGGTTTTGACTTTGTCCAGTCGTTGCCATTGACGAAGTCTTGTGAGAATTGTGACTCATCATCGAAGTCATAAACAGTGGTACTAGAGCTGTGTGAGTAGAGGTAGCTCATAGAGTATCCACCCATAAGGTTTAGTGAGTGGTTGCCAAATGTTCTGTCGTAAGTAGCAACACTCTCCCAAAGCCATCTGTAGTCTCTGTAGTTGGAGATAGTTCTAGAGTTTTGATCATTGGTCTTACCTATCTCAGTCACACGAGCAGAGAAGTCATCGTAATGATTGTTGTTTGTCCCAACTGAGATGTCTGATCTTAGTTTGAGGTGACTCATAGGGTTTACCTCAATGCTAGTGGTAGAGAAAAGCTCTTGTTGAGGTCTGTTCTGTTGTAGTCTCATCAGAGTAGCCACAGGGTTTGCTACCTCACCGAAGGTACCTGCCACCCCAAGGTCTTTAGCCCAAAGAGGTACTGTACCTCCAAACTTAGGTGATCCTTTCTCGTCGTATACTTTGTTACCGTTTTGATCGTACTCGTATACAGTAGCAGAAGGAGGCATAAACATAGCCGATGCAATCACACCGTTGTGGCTTGAGTTGTTTAGGTTACCTTGTCCATTGCTATAGTTGAAGTTGGCTCTCTGCGATATGTTAAGCCATCTGTTTACTTTGAAATCAAGCGAGGCTTTCATACCTAGCTTCTCAGAGTGTGTATTAAGAAGAGTACCATCTGTGCGAGCATACTCAGCTGATGCGTATCCTTTTAGTGTCTCGCTACCCCCGCTCAGAGAAAGTGCGTATCTCTGTATTCCTCCCGTTCTGAAGATCTCGTCTATCCAGTTTGTGCGGGTAACCATAGCGTATGGGAAGATCTCTGGATTGATACCACTTGGTAGTGATACTCCATCAACTCTAGCAGCGTCGGTTCTAACCATGGCATACTCTTGAGCATTTAGCATCTGAGGTTTGCCTACGGCTGACTGTATACCGTAGCTAGCACGGGCATTAACACTGATAGCACCTTCGCGTGCCTTCTTTGTTGTGATGATGATAACACCACCCGAACCAACATTGGTTCCATATATAGCAGCAGAAGCAGCATCTTTAAGTACGGTGATAGACTCTACGTCTTCCATGTTGAATGGTGCACCAGATACTCCATCAACAACATAGAGAGGAGCGTCCCCATTTCTTGATCCATTACCACGAATCGTTACACTTGGTGTTGAGAGAGGGTCACCACTATTGCTTGCTATTGTCACCCCGGCAATACGTCCTTGCATAGCACCAAGAACATCGGTTCCGCGGCTCTTAGAACTCTCGTCAAGCTCCATTTTGGAGATTGCAACAGAGAGATTGGACTTTCTAGACTCTTGTCCATAACCAATAACAACAAGCTCTTTGAGGTTGACAGTGTTCTCAACTAGTGAGATGTCAAGCTTCTCTTTTGAGTCTACATTCATCAGAGATGTGATGTAGCCAATATAGCTAACTTGTAATCCAGCATTCTCAGGTACATTGATAATGTATTCGCCATTGTAGTCAGTAACAACCCCGTTGGTCGTTCCCTCTTGGATGATACTAGCTCCAATGATAGGCTCACCTGATTTTGAATCTTTCACTAAACCTTTTACAGTAATGGTGTTGGCAAATATGCCGCCAATACAAGCAGTCACTGCAAGTGAAGTTGCAAATAATCGTCTCATTTCTTTTATTACACTTATTTATTTAGTAGCTGAATAATCTTATTTAGTATGTCGCTGTTTTGAAAAACACCAGAGAATTGCTCTGCTCCTGGTCCATATGCAAATAGAGGAAGCATAACGGCTGTGTGATCGTCGGTCATGAACTGAGCTGTGATCTCACCTTTCTCTATCGAACCATCGATGAGTGTTAGCCCTCCTGTCTCATGGTCGCCAGTAACAATAACTAGTGTGTTACCATCTTGCTCTGCGTATTTGAGAGCTTGTGCAACAGCTAGGTCGAAACTTAGCATCTCCATTATTGTTGCAGGGAGAGAGTTTGCATGTCCAGCATAATCAATCTTTGCTCCTTCGACCATAAGGAAGTATCCTTTGCTTGACTCCTGCTTTAGGCTCTCGATGGAGCTTTTGGTTGCATCGGCTAGAAGTGTTAGGCTATTGCTAGTTGTAGCGCGTCCCATACGGTCGTCTATGCATATCTTGCTTCCATTCGAGGACTCAATATCTGTTATTGAGTTGAGCATTGTGTAGCCTTTTGGGGTGAATGAGTTGAAAAGGTCTTTGCCTGATCCACAAAGAAGTGATAGAGTTCCACGCTCTAGCTGTGAGATTATGCTCTTTGAGTCGTTGCGCTCTTGTGTGTGGGCATAGAAGGCAGCAGGGGTAGCGTCAGCAATATTGCCAAGTGTGACTACTCCGCAAGAAAGCCCCTCTTTGTGTAGTATCTCTGCCATGGATTCATACTCCTCGCCTGTGCTACTCATACTGATGTGTCTATTGCTGTTCTTTTTCCCCGTTGCAATAGAGCTTCCTGCTCCAGCTGAGTCTGTATTGAAAGCATCTTCGGCGTTTGTATGCATCAGTGCTGTGTGTGGCATATGTAGCATTGATAGGTCGCCATTGACAGTGTATGCAGCACCTATCTGCGTGAGTCCCATTCCGTCACCAATGAGAAGTATAATGTTTTTGGTTGCTTGATCCTTGAACTCTGTAGTCTGAGGTTTATATATCTGGACTCTATTTCTTAGCTCCATCTCAGAGCTGTTGAAGCCTTTGAAGGATGCTGTCGTATTGTC
The DNA here is from genome assembly GCA_051648105.1 of Bacteroidales bacterium. Taxonomy (GTDB): domain Bacteria; phylum Bacteroidota; class Bacteroidia; order Bacteroidales; family UBA7332; genus UBA7332. The sequence goes on along the minus strand of JBOFEN010000013.1, from coordinate 12,605 downwards.
TAGTTTATTGTAGTTGCTTACTCCATCCTCATGTGCTGATTCGTTTAGTTTGAATCTTTTCTTGGAGAAATCTTTGAAGAATGATGCACACTTCTCTGGTGTATCTGTTCCGATGATGCCTACTCCCATCTCTTTTAGTGTGGACCATGCAGTGACTCCACTAGGTGCAGCCCAGAATCGAAGTGGTTTCCCTTTTTGTGTAGTGGTATTTACTAGTGAGTCTAGTCTCTCTCGCTCTGCTCTGACAGGAATTCCTTTGCCGTTCCATTGGCTATAGCTCTTGAAAGAGTCGCTAATCATGAATATTCTCTCTAGCTGCTTTGTGCTATACTCTTGTTTTGGTCTTCCATCAAAAAGGATATATGATGGGTAGTTTTTGAACTCTTCTGGTGAGGGTGTGTTTCCGCTGATTACTACTTTGACAGCGTTAGGGTTAACCTCAGGGTTGAATATTGTAGGGTACTTCTTCAGTTTCTTAACAAGGAGTGGAAGGGTAGTTGTGTATTCACTCTTAAGATCAATAAGTAGTATTAGATCTTTGTTAATATCACTCCAAGCTTTGCCTTGGTTTTGATTGTAGATTGAGATGATTGGTTTTAGGTATAGCTCCTCAATAGTCTTGGCCTTATCAAGATCTTCACGATCGTGTGCTACAAGTAGATCTTTTCCATTTTTGCTTATGAAGAGGTCTATCTCTATAATATCTATACCTTGTGAGTATGCTTGGTAGAAAGGTACTCTTCTATCGTAGTCATTGTGTGAGTGTAGTAGTAGTTCCTTATTATTAGCACTCATTGATCCAAAGCAACAGAGAGCTACTGCTCCCATCATCATCACTCTATTCATCTGGTATATTGTTAGTGTTTGTTTTGTTAATATTGTGGCTATATTACCCTGTTCGTTTCGTTTGCAAAAGTATGGTTGGGGTGTTACAATCGTCAGACATTGGGGTTACATCACTATTGCTTTATTATTACGATGGTTGTATTGTGGTTAATTTATGTTTGGTTTGAGGGATTAGATTTAAAAGTTGAACTATTTTGACATAATGTTAGGTTATTTGACTGTTTTGGTTCAAATGTGTGTGTTGGGTGTCTTGTTTGTATATGATTTCTCTTTTTTAATTATATTAATGCAATAATCATTATTGAAGTTTCTTGCACTAAATATGTATAATAGATGAAGATTCTTTTGATATTACCAAAAGTAAGCCGTTACTTTGCCCGATTTTCAAAACTAATTAACCCGTGTCATAATCGAAGGAGGCCTACTTTTAGACCCCCGATTAGAGTTTGTGGCCATAAATCACAAAAGGTAATGGAGTATAAATTCCGATTCTCGTTTCGTAAAAAACTTATTAGTCGTCTAAATGGTGGTGTAATTTTAATTCTAGCAGCTCTACTTGCAGTCATTATGGCAAATAGCTCCTATTCGAGTGAGTATTTAGCTTTCTGGCAACAGAGTCTAGTGGTGCAGCTAGGGGACTTATCCCTTTTTTCACATCATGGACATCCCATGACTTTTCTTCAGTTTATAAATGATGCCTTGATGGCTGTATTCTTCTTCTCTGTAGGTCTGGAGATTAAAAGGGAGATATTGGTGGGTGAATTGTCATCATTCAGGAAGGCACTTCTGCCAATTATAGCAGCAGTTGGAGGCATGGTTGTTCCAGTGGGTCTCTTTAGACTATTTGCCGACTCTGGTGCCGCGTCTTTAGGTAGTGCTATTCCAATGGCCACAGATATTGCTTTTTCGCTTGGTATATTGGTAATGCTGGGCTCGAGGGTGCCGGTTAGTTTGAAGATTTTCCTAACTACTCTTGCGGTGGCAGATGATATAGGTGGAATAGTTGTAATAGCTCTTTTTTATAGCAAAGAGTTGATGACAAGCTATCTTATTATGGCATTAGTAGTGTTTGTTGTAATGTTGGTAGGTGGATTAAGAGGAGTATCATCTAAGCTATTCTATATATTCTTTGGTTTTATATTCTGGATGTTGTTCTTAGAGTCTGGTATACACCCAACGATAGCGGGTGTATTAGTAGCTTTTACTGTGCCAGCAAAGCCTCGTATTGATGTAATGCACTATTTGAATACTATTCGTACGCAGTTGAAGCACTTTCCAGAGGAGAGGCTTATGGGAAGCGGAGGTCGAGCAATATTAACACACGAACAGATAGATAAACTTAAGGTAATAGAATCTGCCTCAGATAAGGTTATCAGTCCTCTACAGGATCTGGAAGATTCACTACACTCTGTTATAAACTATATTATAATGCCTCTGTTTGCTTTTGCCAATGCAGGTGTGTTGCTTTCAGGTTTCTCAATTTCAGATCTTGTATCGGGCGTTACCTTGCCGGTGTTGATAGGTCTATTCGTCGGTAAGTTTGTTGGCATATTCTCATTTACTTATGCAGCTGTAAAGCTTAAGATAGCTCCAATGCTTGAGTCGGCTACTTGGAGTCATATTGCTGGGGTTTCTCTTCTTGGAGGTGTTGGGTTTACTGTATCTCTATTCATTGCTAACCTTTCGTACAATGATGTTCCTCAAATAGGGGAGGAGTTACTTAATCAAGCTAAACTTGGTGTAATACTTGGCTCTCTTGTTTCGGGGCTTTTGGGTTATCTTTATTTGAAGAAGCGACTGCCTAAAGAGGTGTAGTGTATTGTCAAAAAAAGAAGCGTATCATACTATATTATAATAGTGCGATACGCTTCTTTTTTATATTACTTATTTACGGCTTCTTTTATCCAATTGGCAATATCCTCTAGTACAATAGGGAGGATTGTCTCTTCGATAATTGCATACTCAGATATCTTGCCTGTTTTGGAGCTTTGGAATAGATGGTTGAGGTTCTCATAGGATTTGATCTTGTTATTTGCTCTTTGTGGAACCAACCTCTCTACTGTAGAAAGGTTGCTTTTTGCAATAACTTGAGTATCTGTTGTGCCGTTAAGAGCAAAAAGAGGGACTTTAATTCTTGAGAGGTAGCTTGAGGGGTCAAGCTTTATGAAGTTGTTTAGCCAAGGATTGTTCATCTTGGCAACTTCATAGAGGTTCATCTTTGCCGCATCTGAGAGTTGTGTTTTATATTGTTCAAATAGATTGTCAACTAGTTTGAGCGGATCAGCTAATGCTTCTTCAGAGGATTTGTGTTTTAGTATCTCTCTTAATATGGTACAGTACTCTTCTATTGTTTCATCTGAAAGGTTGGCTGTATTCTTTAGTGAGGCTCTGTTTTGTTCTACAAGAATCTCTTGACCACTTATTGCGGCACCTGCCATTGATACTATAAAGTCTACTTTGTTTTCTCCAGCAAGCATAAATCCTATTGTGCCACCTTCGCTGTGTCCTAGAACACCTATTTTACCAAAAAGATCAAGCTCCCTGAGTTTATCTATACCTGCAATAGCATCACTCATATTGCTCATAGGTGTAATCTTAGTTGCATCTCCAGATGATTTCCCAACTCCTCTATCATCATATCTAAGTGATGCTATACCATGTTTAGCTAGGTAATCAGCTATTACAAGAAAGGGCTTATGTTCAAATATCTCTTGGTCTCTGTTTTGGCTACCGCTACCAGTGATCATTAACACAATTGGTGTATCCTCTTTCTTCTCTGAGTTGTAATCCGTAGGGTAGGTGAGTGTACCGCTTAGGGTTGTATTGTCTTCTTTATTTGTGAATGTGATCTCTTGGGTTTTGTAGTTAAATGGTGGGGCTGGTGTTTGTGGACGATTACGAACTAACTCTCCAGGTGAAAGGTCGAGATTGAAGCTCATGCCTGATTGTGTGAATGTGCCAATAATCTTTCCTTCTACAATCTTACCTCCATACTTAGCTCTGAGCATAGGTATATCTATCTCTATAGAGTCGCTGTTGATGAGGTTTGATGTTGCAGGTATTCCTTTAGCCCCTTGATCTGGACTATCCATAGTACAAGAGTAGTTGCTACTCTCTACTTTCTTGAGGTTGAAAACAATATTAAGCTCTTGTGGTCCAATCTTGAGTTTGCCTTTCCATGGTCCATCAATGAGCTGGGAGTAGTTTGAAATAGCTACACTCAAACTAATAATAAGAAGTAAAGTTCTAGTTTTCATACACTATAATAGTTTGTTAGCCCAGATGTTTAGGCTAATGGTTATTTGATCTATCTTGTTTCATTGATCATATTACCAAAGATTCTAGCTGCATCCTCTACGAATCTACCACAAGGTCTGATAGAATAGTAGTAGTCATTACGCTCTGAGGGAGTTGGATTGTTGCTTGGTTTTAGTGTTTTGAGAAGTTCACGACAAATAATTGTTTGGTGTTTCTCTTTGAAAAGTGAAGACGCTCTCTGTACTTCAGCATAGTTTCTTGTTCTGGCATCCATGTCATTTGCTTCATCAACGGGGTGTTCAAGTCCTAATAGCATAGATAGGCCACTAATTGCACCGCATACTTCACGCATTCTTCCTAATCCTCCTCCAAAAGAGTGAGATATTGATTTTGCTAGTTTACTATCCAATCCATAGAGATCAGAGTATGCAACAACAACAGCCTGTGAACAGTTGTAGCCCTCATTAAATAAATCAATAGCTTTCTTTACTCTATCCTCAACGTTAACTTTCATCTCTGTTATTACTTTAATGTTATTGGGCAAAGATATTAATTATAAGATAAGATTAGTAAAAACTAGGGAGGTGATTTGGAGTTATCTACTCTTTAGTTTGACTTAGATGTTCTCTAACTCTCTCTGTTGTTAGCTTAGAGCTTATGATTGCCATGGGTATTCCTGTACCGGGTGCAGTTGATGCTCCAACATAGAACATATTTATTAGTTTCTCATCAAAGTTCTTGGGTCTAAATCCCCCTACTTGCATTATGTTATGTGCTAAACCTAATGCGCTACCTTCGTATAGGTTAAAGTGATCTCGCCACTCAATAGGTGTGTATATCTCTTTAAATATAATATTACCACGAATGTCTCGCCCTATTCTATTGCTAAACTCTTCTAATATTGAATCAACTACATTATCTCGATCATTCCACTCCTTCTTGTAACGGAGGTCAGGTACTGGGATAACAAAAAATAGAGCCTCACAACCCTCGGGAGCACATTCTGGATTTGGTCTAGAAAGTGCATTAACGTAGAAGTATGGCTTCTTATCTAGAGTGTCACTATTAAGTGCTTTGCGACTATATTCTACAAAATTATCCCCAAGGTAGTAGTTGTGGAGTGTGATCTCTGGAAGTTTGCAATTCAACCCAATATATGCTGTTAATGTTCCCATGGTCCACTTCATCTTGTGTAGCTTATTCTCAGAGAACTCTTTTCTATGTAGAACTCTACCTCTGAAAAGTGCTGCATCGGCATTAATAACTATAACATCTGCTTGATGACGCATTCCACTCTTGTCTACAACAGCAACAGCAATACCATCTTTCTCTATTACTTCAACAATCTCACACTCGTACTTAATCTCTATTCCACGCTTCTCAATTATGCTAAGCATACCTTTGATAATTTCATACATCCCTCCTTTTACATTGAAGTATCCATCATGAACGAATTCTGTATATGATAAGAGTGAGTAAATGGAGTTGGTGTCGAATGGGGTAGACCCAAGGAAGAATGATACTAGAGATACGATCTCTCTTGCTTCGTTAGACTCAAAATAGTTGGATGCATGTTGCCAGAAGTTAGATAATAGGGTGAGTGCAAGTTTGGGATCGACTCCCATAAGCTTGATAATATAGTCTATTTTGCTGTCGAAATTCTGCTTTACAACTTTGTCTATTGTACCATGAAAGAGTTTGCCTCCGTGTTCTAGATATCTATTCATCTTATCCTCGAAGTTACTCTCAATGCCTTCAAACTGGGTTGCTAGCTTTTTTATGTCTCGATAGAGTATGAATTTTCTATCACTTCCTCTGAACATAACTGTGTAAAGAGGGTCTACTGGATCAAATTGGAATGGGAATGGTTCGCCTAGAGAGTCGAAGAACTCCTTGAACTCATAGGACATGCTGAAGAAACTTGGACCTGTGTCAAACCTCCAACCATCTTTTTCAATTCTATTCAATCGTCCTCCAGCGTTGCTGTTCTTCTCAAGTATTGTCACATTATGTCCATCTTGGCTTAGCCTAAGTGCGGTAGCTAGTCCTCCAATACCTGCACCTACGATAGTAATATTCTTTGTATTGTTACTCATTGGTTTGTTTTTTTAGATAATAGTTGTGGTAGATAGGTTTCTTTTACCCACTTAAAATTGGGTTCACTCTTTAGTATCTTATTACAGTACTCAATAGCAGCTCTAGTATTGCCCGAAGATTCGTATAGTTGAGCTATGGTTATTAGTAGTGTAATATATTTCCAATCTTTAGTATTTATCTCCTCCATGATCTTCTCGCATTGTAGATAGATTCTAAGAGCCTCTATCTTGTCTCCACCAAGTATTGATGGTCGATAGTATAGTCCATTGGCCTTTAGATTTAGAGCCAGAGGGTTGTATGGAGATATACTAAGAGCTTTATCTGTTTCATCTAGTATTTTCGGTCCCAAGATTGGGGCTTTCCACTTTGCTAATCCTAATTTAAAGCTAAGAAGAGCTCCATTGTAAGCATGGTATTCAGCGCTATAATCATATTTGGAGAGAAGCTCTTTTAGGTTACTTTCCATCTGAGGTATCTGTTTTTCTGCCTCACTTCTTTTATTCTCAGCCAGTGACCATGCAATATATCCATATTGAGTGTCTATAACTGTTAGGAGATTATTGTTTTGTGTACGATATTGTTGTAGAGAGTCTATTATTCCCCTCCACGATGATATGTCATCAGCTACGAATCTATTATATAGTCTCTCTTTTGCCGTTTGAGCCCATGATATATTTGAAATTAGTATCATTATTACTATTATTAATTGCTTCATATTTTTCGTCCTTTCCACTGTTGATTATTGGTTATGTCATTATAAATAGAAAGCATAAGAATGTACATTGAATTATAGATGTGGAGTGGATAGTATAGAAGATTGATAATAGGATTCCAGCCGCTAATAATACCTATGGAAAGCCATATTGTAGAGATAGATAATATGGCAAATAGAGCGTAACTTGTTTGATCTAAGATATATAGTGTAGGGGCTGACGCTGCCCAAATAAATATTATGATTGAAGCTAGTATTCTTGAATTAAGAAATAGTGTAACTATATTTTTTGAGAACCCTCTACAACTCTCTTTATAGTTTTCATACATAGAGCATACGACACCCCAATCATGTGATATGCAGGCTATTTTAATATTGTTCCTTTTTAGATATCTAGATATGAAGATATCTTCTGATATTGCCTCCTGGCTTTGAAAATGTGGGTTGAATTTCTTGTAAATGTTGCTTTTAAAGAGCATAAATTGCCCGTTAGCGGCTGATATTGAATTGAAGTAGGGTATTATCCTAACTGCTCGAAGTATTAATAGTGATAGAAGTATTGTATTCATTATTGGAACTACAGCTCTTACACCACTGTTTTTTATGTTTTGGTGTGGAAAGATTGATAATAGGCCTAGATTGTATTTATCAATAAAATCTAGTGATCTCTCAATAATATCCCCATTAATTGTAACATCTGCATCTAAGAATAGTAAGTAATCTTTTGATGCTACTTTACTAAGCTGATGACAGGCCCAACTTTTACCTCTCCAATGTTGGGGTAATTCATCTGATGTTATCAATATTATTCTAGGGTCTCTCTTTGCATACTCATTTACAATATCGTAAGTGTCATCTTCCGAGTGATCATCGCAGATGATTATTTCGCCTATAGAAGTCTCTATATTATATAGAGATTCTAAAAGATTACCAATTCGTTTTGCTTCGTTTCGGGCAGGAATGAGAACAGAGACTTCGACCTTTCTATCTCTATTGCTACTTAGATCAAGCACTTCAGGAAGAATAAGGTTAAGTATCGTTGTTATCCACATAATAGTAAGGAGAACAAGAATAAGTATGGATATTACATATATTATCATTCTGAAAATTTATCTATCTGTTTATTAAGTGCCTCATTATAGAATCTATCGTATAGTTTTTCAATTGTTATATCTCGTATATCTTCAAAGTTTATGCTTTTATAGTATCCACAGATTGTTGGTCGTGGAGATTTTCCATACTCTACAAAATATGCGGCCATACATAATTGTGCTTCACTTTTACTAAGTAGTCGCTCAGCAAGTGGACCAAATTTAAAACTATCACAATATGTAGAGGTGAGTTTACCTTGAGGGTATATAAGTAGGAGATTGTCTTTCTGCTTTAGAATAGAACTTAAGGTTTGAATGGCTCTTCTTAGCTGTGCTTGAGTTTTACCTAGAGAAATAAAACCCAGATATTTGAAAAATGGTTGTTCTACTATTACTTTTTCAGCTACAGTCACGTTGAATGGTCGCTTTAATGTGAATCTAATATAGTGTAAGTTCCAGAAGCCATCCCACCAGCCTGTGTGATTTGATATCATAAGAATAGTCCTATCTCTTCTTATTGATGCTCCAAGCTCTATTTTTTCAAATTTTCTGAAGAATAGTTTTATAGCAACCTTAGAGTAGTATTGCCAAAACCAAAGAGATAGTTTTTCAAGAATCATAGAATAAATAAGATCGAGATAAATAGTATTATCTGTAGTATTAGAAGAGGTAGGGCCATAAAGTTTAGCTCTTCTCTATCTATTTTGTAGGATAGCGAGTTTAATACTAAAGCAATAATGAACCATCCAATGTAGTTACTTATAGGTACCACTGGTAATGTGAACTCCCACATATCCATTAGAGGTGCAACTTCTTCTAAAAGAGTGTCATAATATACCATTAGAAGAGTCGATGAAACAATTGCAATAACTCCTTTTAGTCTTAAGAAGTAGGTTATGCTTTGAGAGATGATAACTAAGAACAACCAATTGAACCCAATTAGAATTGGGGTGCCAACTATTGAGAATCCTAAAGAGTTACCATAAGAATAATCACCAAAAATTAGACCACTATTTACTCCAATTGCCTCCATGAACCATGAAAGTATTACAATTATGGAGTAAACAATTAGAGTCCTGTATGAGTATCTCTTTTCCCTGAATAGTAGTAGTGCAGCAATTGATATCACTAGTGCAATTGGTGTTGCTTTAAGTGCTAAATCTCTCTCGCTTGGTGTCGCAATTGTGACTATTCCCATTACATATACAAGGAAGCTGATAGCAGCCAATATAGTGTATTTGAGACCCCCTTTTTTTATTAATTCTAATCTTGTCATCTTTTTTTATCTGTGGTTACTAACTCCTTGGATACTCTATCAAATACGAGCTTAAACCACTCTGTATACATCTCTGGGTGTTTCTCAATTGATGATTTTAGCTCATCTTGCTTGATATATCTATATTGTGATACTTCATTCTCATTTACTATAGGGTTGTCATCGCTAACCCCGAAAAATACATGATCAAGCTCATGCTCTATCATATTACCCTCCAGCTCTGCTTTATATATGAAATCAAAAAGATATTCAACCTCTGAAACCATCCCCATCTCTTTTTTCAGAGCTCTCATAGCTGCAGAATGGTATGACTCCCATGGTAGTGGGTGGGTGCAACATGTGTTGCTCCATAGCCCTGGTGAGTGGTATTTTTCGTTTGCTCTTCGCTGAATTAACCACTCGCCGCTACTGTTAATAATAAATACGGAAACTGCTCTGTGTAGAACTCCTCGTTTGTGGGCTTCCGTTTTTTGGCATAGTGCAATGACATTATCGTATTCATCCACTAATACTACTCTATCCTCTGGTGTGAAATTTCTCATTATGTTATTATGTTTTCAAAAAGTGATCGTGCCATTATTATAGCTTTATGATAGTTTGGTATGCGTAGTCTACTATTTCGTATAGATTGAATATCAGATTCTTTTATCTTATCTAATAGTTTTCTATAGTAGTTGTAAGCAATTAATACACCCAGACGACTTTTCTTAGGTAGTTGAATTAATCCTTTATATGCATCATTAAACTCCTCTTCTATTTCTTTGACTATTCTACACTTAGCATCGTCTGTGTGACCATTTAGAGTGAACTCTGGGAAATAGCTTCTCTCTAACCTCACGGAGTCATCATTTAAATCTCTTAAGAAGTTTACTTTTTGAAAAGCAGATCCTAATTTCTGAGCAGCCTCTTTTAGCTCTTCATACTTATCAGGAGCTTCTTGTGTGAAAACTCTAAGGCACATAAGACCAACAACCTCAGCAGAACCATAGATGTATTTATCAATAGAGTCTTGATTGTGATAATTTTTTAGATCTAGGTCACACCTCATACTGTACATAAACCCATTTATTAGTTCATTCTGAATTTTGCATCTCATTACAACTTCTATAAATGCATTTATTACTGGATTGGTACTCACCCCTCTGATTATTGCCCTTTCTAGTTCTAACTCAAACTCATCAAACATCTCTCTTTGTGGATAACCCTGAAATGAGTCAACTATCTCATCGGCTATACGAACAAATCCATATATCGCAAATATATCTCTTTGTATTTCCTTGTCAAACAGTAAAACTGATGAGTAGAATGACGTACTGTAATGTCGGGTAATTAATTGACTTATTTCATTTGAAGTAACTAAATATAGTTTGTCCATATTTTTCTTATAGGAATATTTGTGTATGGTTAAACTTACATATTTTATATTTATTTCATACTCTACAAATATAGTCAATATATTAACAAAAGCAAATCTTTCGTTATAAGTTTGTATTTTGGGTGATTGTCAAATGTTTATTGTTTACACTTTACTACCTTGCTAAGGTTTTTATAACTAGTTGTTTAAAAAGAGAGGGTGTATTCATAATTAAATGAATACACCCTCTCTTTTTAAAGTTATATTATTTTCTAACCTGAATGTTTACTTCCTCAATGTAATTAAGTAGCTCATCACGCCCAACTCTTTTTTCAGATGAAGTTTCGAATATTAGTGGCAACTCTTCCCATGACTCTTTAAGCTTATTCTCTAGAAGCTGTCTGTTGTGAGACTTTTCGCCACGAGATATTTTGTCTAGTTTAGTTAGGATTATAGAGAATGGAACGCCGTTCTCTCCTAGCCATTGAATAAACTCCATGTCTATTTTCTGAGGCTCATGTCTAGAATCAAGCAAAACGAAAAGAAGTGTTAGTTGTTCTCTCTCGAGTGTATACTGTTCAATAATTTGTTTCAGTTGCTCTCTTCCCTCCTTGCCACGTCTAGCATAACCATAACCTGGAAGATCGACAAGGTACCAATCTTCATTAATAAGGAAATGGTTAATGAGTAGGGTCTTACCAGGGGTTGATGAGGCTTTTGCTAGACCTTTGTGGTTTGTTAGCATATTAATAAGTGAAGACTTACCAACGTTTGAGCGTCCGATAAAAGCATACTCAGGAAGTTTTCCATCAGGACACTTCTTTACGTTGGTGTTACTTATAATAAATTCAGCCTTTTTGATGTCCATAATATATGGTGGTGTTTGTGTTGTTTACTTTTTTTGTTCAGCTTGAGGAAGATAATCTACCTGAAGATTTTGCATACTTGCATATATATTATCTAGTGCATGTGGATTGAGTTCCTCTAGTTGCTTTACAAAACTTTTTATTGTACTCCTAAATGATGTTGTTTCGTATGGGCATGCCTTCTTCTGGCTAACATAGCTGTGCATCTTTGATAATTCAACTAAGTCAATCTCGTGAATTAACGACAGTGGTCTGATAATTGTCATATCAAATTTGTCCATCTTTAACTTTGGAGGCATAGTTGAGATAGCTCCTTGGAATGTCATGTTCATTATCAATGTTTGGACAGCATCATCTTTATGATGACCTAGTGCTAATTTTGTACAACCAAGTTCCTTGGCAATGTCAAATAGTTTTTTCCTTCTATTCCATGAGCACAAGAAGCAAGGCGACTTACGCTTATCTGATTCTGGGTCAAACTCAGTAATACCATGAATGAATTGTATGCCATACTTTTCACAGTGGTCCTTTAGGTACTTGATATCAGCTTCATAGTTTATGTTACTCATTGTTATATGAGCTGCATAGACCTCAAACTTCGGTTTGAATACTCTTTTACGTCTACCTAAAAGCTCAACTAATGCAAGTGAGTCTTTACCACCCGAAAGGCCAATAAGAATCTTGTCACCATCGTTAATTAAGCCATATGTATCCATAGCTTCGCGGAGCTTAGCGTCTAATTTTCGTAGGAAGTGCTCCTCGGGGCTATATTTTCCCATCTTATTATTATCAATTAATTGTACTCAGCTTTAGAGTGTTTTATTACTATAGAGGAAGTTCGATAATCTCTTCCTCTAATTGTGTCAACTTTTCTATTCCATTCTCAGTTACAACATAGCTATTTTCTATACCAACAGCTCCGACTCTTGGAATAACAAATTTTGGTTCTAGTGCAAAAACGTTTCCAACTTGAAGGATGTCTTTTGATCTTCCGAATAAAATAGGTAGTTCATTGACCTCTATACCTATACCATGACCAACGAATGCAGCTTGTTGATCATATCCCATGAAGTATTCGGTTAGTCCAGCATCCTTTACCATCTCT
>JBOFEN010000012.1:0-7017 GCA_051648105.1 Bacteroidales bacterium | reverse complement strand
TCATTTAATACTAGTAACGTAGGCAGAGATACAATACCACTCTGATGAAGTAGTGGATCATTTATCCCTAAACGACTATAAAGGATCTCACTAGAGAGAGAGTCTGCTTCGAAGCGAAGATTAGTAGACTCTTCACTCTCATTAAGCCCAACAATCCAAACGTTGGGCTCTTTTTTTATCTTCTCCTTAGCTAGCTTAGCCAGATCACTCTTCACTGCCTTAACAAAAGCATCCTCATGGGAATAGAGGAAGATGATCAGTAGTTTATCCTTATTGAAACTATTTGAACTTAGTGTCTCCCCCTTTGAGTTAATGAATCGAAGGAAAGGCATGCGCCCTCCTATTCGACTATTCGCCCTCATGGTTGCAACTTTTGTCAAGCTCTTCTCCACTCCATAGCCCCTAGTACGAGGACTTAACCTCTTCATCCATTCAGCAATGGAGTCGCTACTCTCTGTTGTATGGTAGTAATCCTCAACGGCTAGAAGCGAGAGAGGATTATCTCTATTCTCTTTCACAAAGCTTCTCACACTACTCATCCATAGCGAATCAACCCTCTTATACTCCTTGGAAGAGAATATATCTAAACTCCACGTTGAGCTATCTCCTCGTGAATAGGCTCTATAGAGTCCTTGTATAGAGTCCATATGATTACGAAGAGAGGCAATATCTAATTGATAATCCAACCATACCTTATTGATTGAATCACCTCGATAGAGTATAGAGTCTGCTCTTCCTGCAATCTCAATACGTGATTTTGGTGTTACAAGCAGAGATAGATCCCTTCCACTCCCCCCCATAAAGAAGGTGATAAACTTCGAAGTGTCAATCTTTGCTCTATACTCCCAACGACCATTATTAGCCACAAGAGTATCAAAACGGAGATCTTTGTCCCACTGATTAACAGCTACAACACGACTAACCGTCGTATCATCCATTGCAAAAGAGACTAATGCCGGTGGCAACTCCTCTACTACCCTCTTCTTAGAGCAACTAATAGCAGAGAGAAGTATGGCCGTAAGAAGTAATATATTTCTAAATAATACCATTGTTGTATGTTATAATCCTATTTCTAAATCTATACCTAAAGACGTGATACTCTTCTAATCATCCATATCTGCACCATAACAATTAGCAGCCAAGCGAATGAAAGCAAGAAGCTCTTGATAATATTTAGTCTATGTAGACTCTGCGGTGCTAGAGGGTCACTCCCTGTATGATATCTGAAGAGAGGATTGAGATATAACTTCACACCGTTATCAAGTAGTGCTTCTGCACGAAGATAGCTGTCGCTTGTTTGAAATACAATTGTTAGTGATGAGCTATCTGAAACCTCCGATCTAACAGCTCCATCTTGGCCAATAAAGCGTATCTCTTTTGCCTTCTCACTAAGCTCTACTGTCACACTGTCTGCAATCATCTGTAGTTTTACCTTAGGTATTGATGAGCTCTGACGTACCTCAAGCCACTCCTCATCACTCTTTGCCTTTGGAAATGTAAGTCCATAGGTACGACCCGCTTTAAGAGATGCAATAAGGTCAACATAATCTGTTGATGGCGAGTTGACAAAAGTGCAGTTGCGAGATAGCTGATATAGCTTATTTATGTCGTGCGAATCATCATTAGAACAGATAAAAGAGGCGTGTCCTGAGGAGAGAGCTGCATCCCAATAGTCGGGAGAGCTAGCCATACCTGCCGTAGCCTCAATCAACTCATAACCCGATAGATATTTCATATCCTCTAGATCCATGAATCGAGTGAATCGAGGGTGATTGAAGGTTATAAGATCTGCTCCTCTATGAACTCTCTCTAGCATATACTGCATCTGTGATCTTGTGGTATGAAATGGATAATCAAACCAAGTGACCTTCTCTGCACCAAATACTAGTTGGTGGAACTTTGTAACGCCCCACCCATGCTCATAAAGAGGTATATATTTCGGTGTACCCTCCCTCCAATCTGTCATTGATTGATAGTTAGAAATCCCTATAAACTCATAGCCCAATCCTTGATATGCATTGATCAACTCCTCTTGCGTACAGCCTCCATTGGTCAATCCTGCCCACATACGGTGGTGAGCATGAAAGTTTGAGCGTCGCCACTGTGAACTATCAACCTCAGCATATGGATTATATATTGACTCTCCTGAGAATGGTTCGGGTGACTCAAAATCGTAGACTGGCGACCATAGATAGAAGAGTGAGCCTAGGGTTGTTAGGCACAAGAGAAGCAACATCGGTATCTTGAAAAGAGTATTAAGGAGTAATCTCTTCATCACAATTGTATTAAAGATTAGAGGTATCACGAAAATTATAGGCACAAATATATAAACAAAAAGAGAGCTGTCCACAATGAACAGCTCTCTTTTTGTTGACCTACAAGGATTCGAACCCAGACTAACAGAACCAAAATCTGCTGTGCTACCATTACACAATAGGTCAAACTAAATCTTCCCGAAGAAAAATTGTTGACCTACAAGGATTCGAACCCAGACTAACAGAACCAAAATCTGCTGTGCTACCATTACACAATAGGTCAAACTAAAAGTTTGGCAATATCCCTTTCGGTCAATTGCACTGCAAAGGTAGTGCTTTTCTCTAAACTTGCAAATATTTGAACCATATTTTTTTTCACCATAAGGCGCAAAACTATGCAAAATTGTCCATCAAACTCCTTAATATCTATACCGCTCTTGTGATCTCAATCTTTCATTCTCCCAAAACACGTACGTACTTTAAGTAAAATACGTACGTATTTGTTCTAACTTACGTACGTATTTTGTGTAAAGTACGTACGTATTTCTAGAGATATACATACGCATTCTTATAGTTAGTATGCGAGATGGCAATAGTTAGCCTCATTTATCATATAAGTTTGGCAAATAATAATCAGTAGACAACCTCGCTTATGTGCATAAATAATTAGGGGTGAACTCTAATGAGTCCACCCCTAATTGGTATTGTTGAATAGTCTAAATGATATAGGCTATTGTTATTTCTTAGATTTGATATAGCTATCCATAGAAGCTGCAGCACGGCGACCATCACCCATTGCAAGGATTACGGTTGCACCACCTCTGACGATATCTCCACCTGCGAATATATCCTCAACGTCTGACTGCATAGACTCTTGGTTTACGATAACCGTACCCCAACGACTAACTTGAAGGCCAGGGATAGAGCTTGGGATAAGTGGATTAGGAGATACTCCCACACTAACCACAACTACATCAACAGGAAGCTCCTCAAGCGCACCCTCAATTGGTCGAGGAGAACGACGACCAGATGCATCTGGCTCACCCAACTCCATCTTTTGAAGCAACATTGAGGTAACGCGTCCTTTCTCATCTCCCTTGTATGAGACAGGGTTTGCTAGAGTAAGGAACTCAATGCCCTCCTCTTTGGCATGATGTATCTCCTCAAGACGAGCAGGCATCTCACTCTCAGTACGGCGATATACAATCATTGCTCTCTCTGCACCCATCCTCTTGGCTGTTCTCACTGAGTCCATCGCAGTGTTACCACCACCAATGATCGCTATGTTTTTGCCATTTGCAACTGGAGTGTCTGAGTCAGCCTCACCAGCTTTCATAAGGTTGATACGAGTGAGGTATTCGTTTGACGACATCACACCGATAAGGTTCTCACCTGGTATGTTCATAAAGTTTGGGAGTCCAGCACCACTACCAACGAATATACCATCAAACTTCATCTCGTGAAGATCGTCGTAAGATATAGTACGTCCAACGACACAGTCAGTCATAAAGCTCACACCCATCTTGCGAAGTACTTCAATCTCTACGTCCACTATGCTGTTTGGCAAACGGAACTCAGGGATACCATACTTAAGTACCCCACCAATCTCGTGAAGAGCTTCGAAAACGTGCACTTCATATCCAAGCTTAGCCATGTCTCCAGCAAATGCTAATCCAGCAGGACCCGATCCAACAACGGCTACTTTGCTACCATTGCGAGTTGGGATTTCAGGTATAGCAATCTCTCCACTCTCGCGCTCATAGTCAGCTGCGAAGCGCTCAAGATGCCCAATAGCAACAGGCTCTTTACCCATCTTGTGATAGATACACTTAGCCTCACACTGCTTCTCTTGAGGACAAACACGTCCGCAAACAGCCGGTAGAGCACTAGTTAGCTTGAGGGTTTTCGCGGCTTGGAGTATCTCTCCTCGCTCGATGTTCTTAACGAAGGTTGGTATATGTATTCCAACTGGGCATCCCTGCATACAGGTAGGGTCTGGACAATCGATACATCTTGTAGCTTCGCACTGAGCCTGCTCTAAGCTTAGTCCGAGGTTTACCTCTTCGTTGTTAGTAATTCTATATTTTGGGTCTAGCTCAGGCATCTTAACACGCGGTGTAGCACCACGCTCTTTTACCTTGATGGCTTTGCGTAGTTCATCGCGCCAAGGCTCGTTGCGAAAAGCTTTAATTTGATCTGTTTGGTTCATTTTGAAGATTTACTCTCTTAGTGGTGATTACTCTTGATCTTTGTATGAGTTGAGTCTCATTAGCATCTCGTCGAAGTCCACTTGATGTGCATCAAATTCTGGTCCATCCACACATACAAACTTCGTTTTACCATCAACGGTAATACGGCATGCTCCGCACATACCCGTACCATCAACCATGATAGTGTTAAGTGATGCTAGGGTTGGAACTTCGTACTTTTTAGTTAGAAGAGATACGAATTTCATCATTACAGCTGGTCCGATAGTAACGCAAAGGTCAACCTTTTCGCGGTTGATAATTGCCTCTACACCATTTGTAATAAGTCCCTTTGTGCCATAAGAGCCGTCGTCAGTCATAACAACCACTTCATCAGAGTGTGCTCTCATCTGCTCTTCAAGTATCACAAGCTCTTTTGTACGTGCAGCCAACACGGTGATCACTCTATTACCCGCACTCTTGAAAGCCTCAACAATCGGCAACATAGGAGCTACACCTACACCACCACCAGCACATACCACAGTGCCAACCTTTTCGACATGAGTAGCCTTACCAAGAGGGCCTACAAGGTTATCGATAGAGTCGCCAACGTTCAAATCGCAAATCTTTTGAGAAGATTTACCTACGGCTTGTATCACAAGAGTTATAGTACCGCGCTCCTTATCAGCAGAAGCAATAGTTAACGGTATGCGTTCGCCTTTTTCACCCACCTTGACGATAACAAAGTGACCTGCTTTGCGAGAACGTGCAATCAATGGAGCTTCAACCTCCAGTTTGACAACACGCTCAGAGAAGAACTCTTTACTTACGATCTTATTCATTTTATATTACCCTTTTATTCTACAGTTTCTATTTCTCATTGTAAAGTACGGTGAGTATTGTCTCACCAACAGCTTGAAGCGTTAGCTTGTCTATGTTATTGATGTTGTCCTCTAGTGTATGCCATGTCTTTGGGAAGTTGGTTTCACTACTTGGATCATAATCAATAATATCGATTGAAGGGACGCCATATTGAGAGACGAATATGTGATCGTCTGTGATATAGCCTCCGCTTCTATCAACAAAGAGAGGGGCATGCCCTATCTGTTGTGCCGTTTGCCAAACTCTGGTTTGGAGTGTTGGATTGAATCGCTGAGAGAATAGGTCGCGCGTGAAGGTTGCATCTTTTCCACCAACCATATCTAGGAGTATTCCCCATCGCGCTTGATATCCTGGGCGGTGTGGTGATCTAGCCCAGTGTTGAGAGCCTAAGCAGTAGCTCTCTTGTATAGTGGATCGAGCCCAATATGGAGCTCCCCAATCTTCTAAGTCAAAGAATATAATATCGACACCCACGTTGGGCTGTTGAACGCTTAAATGCCTAGCTACCTCAAGAAGAACAGCGACACCGCTGGCTCCATCGTTGGCTCCATCAATTGGCTTCTTGTGGTTTGCGGGATTGGGATCTTCATCGGCATATGGCCTTGTATCCCAATGGGCAAAGAGTAGTACTCTCTGCTTCTTATCATTATTGAAGCTTCCGATAATATTGACACCTCTCTTAATCGACCCGTCATATATCTTAGTAGAGAAGTTTTGTTCAATAACCTCAGCTCCATGCCTTTTAAGTTCTTGAGAAAGCCATATAGCACACTCTGCATGTGGCTTGGTCTCTGGTATTCTATACCCAAATTCTACCTGTCTCTCAATGTATGTAAATGCGCTGTCGGCAGAGAATTGTGGTACTAGAGTTGTGTTACTACTCTCACTACTCTCCTTTTTTGGTGCAGGAGAGGAGGCGCATGCACTAAGCAGCAGAAGTAGTATCAGGGTTATCTGGTTGTAATTCATTGTTGACTAAAGCTTTTATTAGGGGTAATGATTGGCCAAAAATAAGAAAAAAAAGGGAAGCTACCCCCTTTGACAAGAGAATAGCTTCCTTTTTTAGTTCTATCTTCTACTAGATTATATTTTAGCAGCTTGAGCTTGGCGTTTTTTCTCCTTAATAGCTTCAACTACATTCATCACATAATCACCAAGTTTTTCACACTCTACAATGATATCCATGTAGTGTGTTCCAGCTTGATATGTGTAGAGTTTGTTGTTTACATCCTCAACGTTTTGACGTCTTAATACGCTACGTAGATTGTTGATCTCGTTCTCTGTATTATAGAGCAGGTCAATGTCATTCTGTGTTGCTGCTTCATCTTTCTCCATAAGAATAACAACTTGCTCAAGTTGCTTCTCTGTTATGTCAAACATCTTGTTGATATTAACCAACATTTCGTCTGTAAATTCGATGTTAAGCTTAGCTTTGTGGTTGATCGTTCTTGCGATATGGAAGCAGCTATCGCCTACAGACTCGATCTCACTGATCTTTGTCATCATACGGCGTACAGCTGATTTGCTCTCGTTACTTAGTCTACCTTCTGCTACTTGGTTCAGATAGTTCGCAATCTCTAGCTCCATCCTATCACAAATACCTTCATACTTCTCTATACGGGTAAATGTCTTTATGAACTCGTCGCTGTTTGGCTTCTGCTCCATCAATTCACGAACAATCGTAAACATCTTGT
>JBOFEN010000011.1:0-5890 GCA_051648105.1 Bacteroidales bacterium | reverse complement strand
ACTATTAAATTAGAATTTGAATCCTAGTGTTAAAACAACATTTGATCTGCGACTCTTCAAGTTAATTGGGTCTGATGGTACTATTGTTGATCCATTACTATCATAAATAGGAGCAAAAACAAATAAGTTCTCCTCCATCTTCTTATGAACATATGCAATATCTGCATAAGCTCTTCCCATTTTGAATCCCATACCAGCTGTGTAGTATGTAGTTGCCTTTGGCAGTGTATAGTTTGTTAAGGTACCATATGTGACAACCTCAACTCCTCCATCTAAAACATTATCCTTAACTTGTGGTGACTGATAAGCATAGCCCGCTCTCAAAGAGAATTGAGGAGTAACTCTATACTCAGCACCAATTTTCATTGTGTGTATTGCTTTTAAGTCCTGCTTCATATAGTCATTATCTTGAGTAAACTCATACCCATCAGCATCCTTGAGCTTCATAGTTGGTGAGTCCTCAAAATCATAATCTAAGCTTACTATTGCACTCTTGCCAAGAACAACAGCTGCACCCGCTGAGAGTTTATAAGATGTACGAAGCTTATAGTCCACTGCTCCTCTTGGAGTAGCACTAGACCCATTCATAATCTGTTCGCCCTCCTTTACGTTGCGATATACCACATCAGCATTGAAGCTGTCTGTAAGTTTGTAATATGTAGGTGTGTGAACAGCAAAACCAAGTCTAAGGAAATCTGCTGGTCGTACAATCACACCAGCTCTGAAGCCTAATCCTGTACCACGAGTGGTCAAATCATTATTCATACTAAAACTACCAGCTGATCCAAAGTCTTCACTATAGATAGATGATGTTCTATAAGTAAAATCTGTTACTGATAGTGTAGCTCCATAATAAACTAAATCCTCATAGCTTCCACCAAAGGTAAAGTTATATTCATCCATACGACCTGTCTCTCTAACTCGTATTGCAGCATCTGGTGAGATAGAGGTTGGGAACTGTGACACATACTGCGATGTACTACTTCCTGCTGGTTGAATTAAGAATGAGTTCCAACCTAACACACCTAACCACGGTAAGCCATATTGTGAAAGATATGGATCATAACGCTGTGATCCGCTCAAATCACGAAGATCATCAAGGTCACTATTAAGAATCCCATTTGTTTTATAGGCTATATAATCTGTTAGTGATGTTCCAATCTGTGATGATCCCGCAGTATAGGTTCTATCAAAAGATGCCCTTTTATTGAAGGATATACCCACGTTGAAGTTGTTTCCACTAGATGTTGGAAAAGATGCAATATAAGCTACATTATCTACATTAAACTTAGTCTTATCACCATTCATCAATGAACCATTCCAATTTGTTTGAGTATTGGTAAAGTTCAAATTCATAGTGAAAGATGCTTCTGAGGTAGTATATACACCAATACCTGCTGGGTTTGTAGCTAAAGATGAAGCGTCACCCCCTAAAGCATTAAATGCACCACCCATACCCATAGAACGAGCTGTTCCTGTAATCTCTGTTCTGGAATACTTTATTGCATCTGCCTCTCCTTGTGCTGATAGTAGCGTTGTACTACCAGCCAAGAGAGATGCCAAAATTATCTTATTCTTTTTCATATTGATTGGTTGTCAAATTAAATCAGTTTTCACTTTTTAACGGCGTCCGCCTGAGCGACCTCCACTTGTTGAACCGCCAGTAGAACCTGAGCCGTAACTACCTGAACCTCTTCCATAATTACCGCCACCAATTGACGAACCTCTATCATAGTTTGATGATCCAGATCTATTATATGTATTACTGTTTGTTTCTCGTGTTGGTCTTTTAACCTCTTCTGTACTATTTGATGTACTCCTTCTATTATATACTCCGCTATTTTCTGTACTTGTATTAATATCTTTAGTCGTAGTAGTACTATTGTAACGAGCAGAACGACCAGCATTACTATTAGTAGCTGAACCGTTTGATGGTCTAGTTGAAGGCCTTACACTACCCGCAGGTGTTGACCCACCTCTAACAACATTTGATCTATTATAGTCTCTTGAACTATTTGTTGAAGGAGTACGCCCTGTATAAGTGCCATTATTTCTTCCACCACTATACTTATATGGATTGTATGTATTAGCCCATCCATGGTGGTGATGTCCTCCACCCCAGCCTGGATAGAACCCTCCGCCCCAACCCCAGTTAGGATAATATCCGCTATTCCAACCCCAACCAGGGTAGAACCCTCCACCCCAGCCCCATGAAGCATAGGGATTGAAACGCCAATCAAACCCAGAGTAGAATGATGGAGCCCACATATAATTCCAATAGGAAGGATTGGTCCATGTAGGAGTTACCCATGCATAACCACCCTCCTCGTAGACATTCCAATCAAGACCACTCAACATATATATATCATAATATCCAGGATCACTTATATGAACTCTAAATTTAGGATTGTGGAAACGACGAATACGCTCCGCCATCTCAAAATCTGCTTCTGAGCCATTAAATTCATTTATATAAGATCCATCTTGAGTATCATCTTGCTCTACGTACTGTGGTGTATCACTATTCAGTACGCTCCTTCTGTTGTAATCGTCTACATCAATAGTGCTGTTAGAATTACTATTTCCAACAGGTTCAACACTTCTAGATTCGTTCTGAGTTGAAGGTACACTCTTGGCTTTTATTATTGGATTAACCTCTTTCCTTGAACGATACAAATCATCCTCAGGAATATACTTCCCTTGCGCAATAAGTGATAACGGTAAAATCAGAAGAATCGCTTGAATAATCCATCTAAATGTTTTCATAATTCAATCCCCACTTTTGTTGATGATGAAACAATTGTAATTAGCCCTATGACTAAAAACCATTATTCGCATATATAATAAGACATTATTTGAACGAAAAAGTTTACTTTTGCTCTCTATTTAATCTCTAATCAATACACGTTAGAGACAAAAGTAAAAAATAAATCCCATTTCACACATACACTAATCTTATTTTCAAGATGAACTACTTAGAGTTTCAATTCAAAACGACTCCATGTGACGAGGTTCACAGCGATATTCTATCTGCTCAATTAGGTGAGATAGGCTTCGAAAGCTTTGTAACAACTCAAGACGGAGTTGATGCATATATTCAAGTTAACCTATTCGATGAAGAGGCTCTACGTAATATTATTTCTGATTTCCCTCTTGATTGTACAATTAACTACACCTATGCTGAAGTTATTGCGCAAAACTGGAATGAGGAGTGGGAAAAGCACTACTTTAACCCTATTATTATTGAGGGTAGATGCGTTATTCACAGCTCATTTCACAAAGAAATACCGAACGTAGAATACGACATACTAATAGACCCTAAAATGTCTTTTGGAACTGGCCACCACGAGACAACTAGCCTTATGCTTACTCATCTCTTAGATTCGGAACTTAATGGTTCACATTTTCTAGATATGGGATGCGGGACTGCTGTACTTGCAATTCTGGCATCGAAGAAGGGAGCTAAAGATATTACCGCTATCGACATAGATGAGTGGGCAACTGAAAATGCTATTGAGAATTGCCGTCTTAATAATACGAATAATATTAAGGTACTTCATGGCGACGCCTCTCTTCTTAAGGATGAAAGCATGTTTGATACTATATTTGCAAATATCAATCGTAACATTCTTTTAGACGACATGCATAACTATACTGCCAAGCTAATCAAAGGTGGAGCTCTTTTCATGAGTGGTTTCTACAAAGAGGACCTACAAATCATTGAAGAAAAAGCCAACCCTTTAGGGTTGAAACTAGACAACTTTAAGGAAAAGAACAATTGGGTTGCTGCAAAGTTTATCCTAAATTAATGGCAAATAACGACATTAACTTTTTTTAATCAACAAAAAAAGTATAAGTAGCTGATAATTTAGCTAAATCACACTTGTCACAAAAAAGTAACATTATAAACAAGTATACCTAATTTTAAGAGCTTAACAATGTCAAATTGTAACTCAACAGACTCTTTTTAACTTGCTATACTTGTTCTGCTTCCTTCTATACATTCAAAGCAAACAACTTTGATAGATAAAAGATATTATATAACATACTTTTTTATTTGGCGACTTGATTAAAAAGCTTCATATTTGCATTCATAAACCTAAACAATCTTTTTTACCTTAAAAAATAACTAATACCTATTGAGACCATAACAAAGAACCTTTGAGAAAAGGTTCTTTTGTTATATATAGGCGTTATCTTTACGATTATCAGTAGATTCTCACATCTTTATCATTGGTTCAGTATTGATAATAATTATCAAAGTTCATACCTTTGCTCTCCAAGTGACAATAAACACATTAAAGTTGATATGAAATTTCTTATTGTAGGACTCGGCAACATTGGTGCCGAATATGAGATGACAAGACATAATATAGGATTTAGGGTGGTGGATGAGATTGCTAACTCTTCGAGTGCAATATTCAAAGACAATAGATATGGAGCAACTTGCGAAGTAAGAGTTAAAAACAAAACCCTGATACTTCTTAAGCCATCTACATTTATGAATCTTAGTGGCAATGCTCTTAGATACTGGATGCAACACGAGAATATCCCTGTCGAGAGGGTTCTTGTTATTGTTGATGATCTTGCAATACCATTCGGTTCACTAAGACTAAAACCAAGAGGCAGCGACGCTGGACATAACGGCCTAAAACATATCCAACAGATTCTTGGCAACGACAGTTACCCTCGTATACGCTTTGGTATAGGTAGTGACTTTGCTAGAGGTCAACAAATAGAGTATGTTCTAGGAAACTTCACCCAAGATCAAGAGAAGGTGCTTCAAGAAAATTTAATAAAGAGAGCTGCTGAGATGGTGAAAAGCTTCTGCTTAAGTGGGTTGAACATCACAATGAATCAGTTTAACAATAAAAAATAGACTCTATGTCTGAAGTTAGAATTGACAAATGGCTATGGGCTGTACGTATATTTAAGAGCCGCACAATTGCTGTTGAAGCATGTAAAAAAGGTAGAGTAGCTATCGGCACTAGCAATGCCAAACCATCAAGAATGGTGCGCGTAGGTGATGTGATAGATGTACGTAAGCCACCTATAACATACTCATTCAAGGTTGTTCAACTAATTGAAAAACGAGTTGGGGCAAAGCTAGTCCCAGAATATATGGAGAATGTAACAACACAAGAGCAGTATGACATACTAGAGAATATGAAAATGACTGGCTTTGTTGACAGACAAAAAGGTACAGGTAGACCAACTAAGAAAGAGCGTAGAGATCTAGATGATTTCAAATCACCTGACGAGTTAGATGATTTTGAGTTCGAATTTGATTTCTAAGAAATAGAGATAACTACATATACTAAGAGGGGTTGTATCGCACATTTGCGACACAACCCCTCTTTAGTATATTATCATGAATCAAATCTAAGAGTTATATGATAACCATTTTGTAAAATGCTAGCAGCACCATCAAATTTCAAACTCTGTGAGAAAAAAATCTGTTTTTTCTATCTACATCGACTCAGATTAACAGTTACTATATCTTTTGTTTACATAAGCTATTTGAAAAGTTATGTAAAAGCCATTGCAAATAGCTTGAAAAGATAATATCAGACTCGATTTTATGATAAAAAGTATGCATGTAGATAGAAACCTATCTACATACTATCTACATGGCTATCTACATACTTAACTTACTGGTATACATATTCTATGTAGATATGTAGATAGAAATCATCAAAACTAAGACTCTGTGAGAGGATTTTACTGTTTCATTAATAGTGATTTGTTAAATACGAGAAATAATTAGGGTTTGCTGAAAATAGCTTAATCCCCTGAGTGTCAACTTAGCAATCTCTATATTATTTGTATAAGTACACGATTATTAGTATATTTGGTCTTAAACCCTTGCATTATGATTCGACATAAAGAT
>JBOFEN010000010.1:0-8618 GCA_051648105.1 Bacteroidales bacterium | reverse complement strand
TGCCAACCTTTTCAAGTGCTAATGAGTCTGTGTATGGCTTGCGACCGATACATGAGATTACTACCTCAAACTCCTCGGCTGTCTCCTTGTTTTTCTCTTGAGCTAGAACCTTGAGTGTACCTTCATCGGTTTTGATGATCTCTTTGACTTGTGTCTGAAGCTTTAGCTTGGCTCCATCCTTCTTGAGTGTTAGCCCAAGTTGTTTGGAGATCTCTTGGTCTATGGTTGGGGTAACTCTCTCACGGAACTCATATATTGTAACACTCTTGCCTAGGTTGAGTAAATGTGAAGCAAACTCAACACCTATTACTCCCCCACCTATAATGGCTATCTTCTGTGCCTCAATGGGAGTAGTAAGCACTTCATTGCTTGTGAGTGTGTGCTCTATGCCTTTAATATTTAATATAACAGGTTGGGAACCTGTGGCAATAAGTATGTTTTTGGCTGAAATATTCTCTTGATTGTTGATAGAGATAGTAGTTGCATCTACAAATGAGGCAACACCTGATATCTGTTCTACTTTGTTTGCCTTTAGAAGTGAGTCTATACCTTGCTGGAGTCTCTCTACAAGTTCATCTTTGCGCTGGTAGATCCTCTGACTATCAACAGATACCTCAGGAGCAATAACACCCCATTTGTGTGACTCTTTCATCTTTTTGTATAATCCAGATGAGTGAAGCAGGGATTTTGTTGGGATGCAACCCCAATTTAGACAAGTGCCTCCTAACTTCTCTTTCTCTATAATTGCTACACTTTTACCTAGTTGTGATGCTCTGATTGCAGAAACATATCCTGCAGGCCCAGCACCAATTATTATTAAATCGTAAGTTCTCATGCTTAAGGCTAAATATTTGTTCATGGTTAATTATGTCGCAATGTAAACATAAATACAGAATTATACGCATTTTAGTGCAAGAAAAATCAATATTTTTTTAGGTTCATAGAATAAATAGTATCAAAATGAAAGGGAGAGGCCTCAGTATGTTATAAAACAGTTATGCAATTCAGTATTAATTAATAACTTACGAAAGCAAAAGTGGGTAATTAAGTGATAAATATTTATGAACATTCCTCTTTTTATATCTGTTCTAACTTATACAAAGGGATAATATATAAAACTCAAAATAGAATGAAAGTAAAACTATCTATAATTAATCCTCTTCAGACCACTTTATTGTGCTCTATGGTTGAGGCTCAACAAAAGCGACCGTCTATAAGACGTTTGCAGGTGAATACGTACGAATCTCTTGTACATTGGAGAGTAGTTGGTGATGATAGCGACAGCTTCGGTACTATATCACTAATTAGTGGGTCTGTATCTATAATAGATCGTAAGGTTGCTAGTGGTGCGATACTTCTGGATATGGAGTCGGTTAATGTAGAGAGTTGCAACAGTAATTACAACTGCGAGGATCTCGAGGAGCACTATAAGTCTGACAAGATGCTCAACTGTGATAGATTCTCTAATGCTCTGTTTGAATTTAATCGTATTGAGGAGATAGATGATCCTCTTTATGTTGTGCGTGTCACAGGTACTTTAACCCTTATGGGGCGAAGCATGGAGCTATCGATAAGGGCTCGTAACCTGAATCGAATAACTCCTATATATTACGTAACTGAGACCATTAGATATCATCTTTGTGATGGAGCAGTCGAGTCGGCAACGAATGACTCTGTGAATAAAAGAAGTTATGTCGAACTGTCTGCTACACTTAGAGTGATGTAGTTTGATTGACAATAACGATTAACGAGAAGAGCTCCCCAAGCGCTATCACAGCGCTTGAGGAGCTCAATACTTTTATATACTTCTACAAACAATAACTCTCATCTTAGATCACGCCTTGAGCGTGCATAGAGCGTGCAACTTTCATGAAGCCTGCAATGTTTGCTCCTTTCATGTAGTTGATATATCCGTCAGCCTCTGTGCCATAAGCAACACACTGCTTGTGGATATCTGCCATGATCTGCTTCAAGCGAGCGTCAACCTCTTCAGCAGTCCAACTAATGTGCATTGCATTCTGTGACATCTCAAGTCCAGAAGTAGCAACACCACCTGCGTTAACAGCCTTACCTGGTCCGTACATAACACGGTGCTCAATTAGGTGATCGATAGCCTCTGGAGTACATCCCATGTTTGAGATCTCAGCAACACAGATACATCCGTTCTCAACAAGAAGTTTAGCATCGTTGCCATTCAACTCATTCTGAGTAGCACAAGGAAGAGCGATATCTACTTTTACACCCCATGGCTTCTCGCCTGGGAAGAACTTAGCACCATACTTCTCTGCATAAGGAGCAACGATATCCTCGCCTGTAGCTCTAAGCTCAAGCATGAAATCGATCTTCTCACCGCTGATACCAGCCTCATCGTAGATGTATCCATCAGGACCTGAGATAGTAACAACTTTAGCACCCATCTCAGTAGCTTTGATAGCTGCACCCCATGCAACGTTACCAAAACCAGAAACAGCAACTCTTTTACCTTCCATAGAGATGCCTTTAGTCTCTAGCATCTTCTGTGCGAAGTATAGCCCACCGAAACCAGTAGCTTCTGGACGAATAAGTGAACCACCGTACTCAAGACCTTTACCAGTGAAAGTACCAGTGTTCTCAAGTTTTAGTTTGCGGTACATTCCGTAAAGGAATCCAATCTCACGAGCACCAACACCGATATCTCCAGCAGGAACATCTGTGTCTGGGCCAACGTGTCTCCACAACTCAAGCATGAATGATTGGCAGAAACGCATAATCTCTGCGTTTGATTTACCTTTTATATTGAAGTCAGAACCACCCTTAGCTCCACCCATAGGTAGTGTAGTAAGTGCGTTTTTGAAGATCTGTTCGAAACCTAAGAACTTAAGGATTGAAAGGTTTACTGAAGGGTGGAAACGAAGTCCTCCTTTGTAAGGGCCAATAGCGTTGTTGAACTGAACTCTATATCCCAGGTTCACTTGTACCTTACCTTTATCATCTACCCAAGGCACTTTGAAGCTAATGATTCTATCTGGCTCTACAAGACGCTCGATAATGCTAGCGCTCTCGAATTCTGGATGCTGATTATATATTTCCTCAATTGAGATCAACACCTCTTTAACTGCCTGTAGGTACTCGTGCTCTCCTGGATGTTTCGCTTCTAGCGAACTCAAAATTTGATTAATATCCATAATCTCTGTTTTTTGGTTTTTGCTTGGTTTTTGTTTTAAAGCTTGTGACAAATGTAGCGATTATTCAATATGGTGCAACTCTTTTGATAATTAATTTTTGGTCACCAAAATTCACTTAAATATCGAGTTGTAACCAAACAATGAGAAGCTAAAACAAAAGAACGCTTCTTACGCTAGCTTTGATTCAAACTGACATAAAAAGGAGAGAAAACAGGGCAAAAAAAAAGTTACATAAAATATCATTATTCCACAAAATATATCTCACACCGCTTGCAAAATGGATCATTTAGACCCTCACACTTCATCCTGGAGTTGTTGAACTTACGGATTGTCAGAAATAGAATACAATAAAAGAGGGGACTATCTGTGAAGATAGCCCCCTCTTTTATTAATATTTACCTTGTATATTAGATTGATCCACCTACTAGGATTACAACCAATAGACCTAGGATAGCGTACAACTCTGGGAATACTGCCAATACCATTGTGTTAGCAAATACGTTGTGACCAGATCCGATTGCAGCAATACCGTTAGCACAAACTTGCCCTTGACGGATTGATGAATAAAGACCTACGATACCCATTGCAAGACCTGCACCGAAGATAGCTGAAGCTTGAAGCATAGAGATCTCTGGAGTCAAAAAGCCTTTCATCATGAAGTATCCTACGAAACCGTAAAGACCCTGAGAAGATGGAAGTGCACATAGTGCAATGTATGATCCTGTTGCATCTGGGTTCTTTTTCATTGCACCGATAGCTGCATTACCCGAGATAGTTACACCAAAACATGATCCGATTCCACTGATGCCCACCATTAGAGCAATTCCTAAATAAGCTAATAAGATTGGTTCCATAATTTGCGTTGTTAATTGTATTGTCTGTTTTTGTTTGTTTTATTTGATCTGATTGTGATAGATAAGTGATCTTACCCATCACTTGTAGCTATTACTTAAGAGGTTGATACTCCTTACCTCCACCTTCGAATCCTGCGTTTTTGTAAAACTCAACAAAGGTCAAACGAATAGGGTGAATCATAGCACCTAGTATCGTTAGAGCAAAAGCAATTGTGTGTCCTAATAGTAGGATAAATATCGTAACGATAATACCTACAACTGGAACATCTGGACTCATAGCGAAAGCCAATTGGTTGAAAACATTTCCTAGGATACCACCTGTAAGCCCAAGAGCAAAAAGACGGATGTAGGATAGTAGATCTCCCATGATACCCGTAGCCATTCCGTATGTCTCCCAAAGACCACCACCGAAATTCATCAGTATATTCTTGTCTGGAGAGTTGTAGAATAGAGCTACCATGGCACCTAGTCCAAGAGTAACCATAGCTATGTTGTTTACAATCGCTGGTAATTCAACACCAAACTGAGGCGCTCCTGCAAGAGGAATAAGCGAAAGAAGTATTACTATCCATGCAATTTTGGAAAGTGCATACTTGAATCCTTGCTTGCGTGTTGTGTTTGCAGCATGAATAGCCATACCGAATAGTACCTGAATAGCTCCTAGTGTAATAGAAAGGGCCATAAGGTTGTCCATCGTTAGGAAGTATTTTCTAACTGATGTCAATGCCTCAAGTTTCGATACCTCAATACCAAAGAATGTACCCGAAAGGACACCAAAGAATATTGCTCCAAGCCCTAAGAACTGAGCAAGTGAGAAATAGTCCTTAAACTCCTTCTTCTTGATCTTACCTATTGTTCCGATAAGGAATATCAGTAGACCATATCCTGCATCTCCGGTACAGAAGCCAAAGAAAAGCATAAAGAATGGAGCTAAGTATGGAGTCAAATCCAACTCATGATAATTTGGAAGAGAGAATACTCGAGTGATTGGTTCGAATAGTCGTGCAAAAGCATTATTATTCATCAATACTGGAGGTTCTTCATCCTTTAAAGGCTCTGCATACTCAAAGTATAGAGCGTGGTTGTTGAAGTAGTTCGTCACTTCAGCCTCACGCTCAGATGGTATCCATCCCTCAAGCATCATAAGCTTGTTATCTACGTGCTTCTCAGTGTTTAGTATCACCTTAGAGAATTGTATCTCACGAAGCAGATCCTCTGAGGCCTTCTCTAATGAGTCTAGCTCTTCAGATGCCATTCTCTGCATTTGATCATGAACCTCTTGCAGATCAGCATCACACTTTTTGATAGATGATTTTAGCGTCTCGAGTGATTTTGAAGAGATCTTCATACGCTCAGCATCAATATCTGCCCCCTCTTTGGAGATAGTGATAAAGTATACCACGGAGCCAATATTATTAATAATTTGAGCATTAAATTTCTCTACCCACTCATCAGAGAAACTTCTAAGGTTACAAGTAAAGAATTCCACTTTGTAACCAGCCTTTGCTAGCTGTTCGATAGAGTCTCTCTTGAAATTACCCCAAGGAGAGGTGTGCTCTATCTCTTTCTGTATAGACTGTTTGCTTAGAGTAACTTTATCTCTTTTGGCTATAATATCATCTAGACGTTTGAGTTGCTCGTCAATGTTGAATGGCTTCTTTGAGGGAGTTCTGTCGTCTCCATGAGCAGCTGTAAGGAGTCTAATTGCATTTTTGGTGCGTTTCTCCTTGTCAATAAGCTCACGTAGCGACTCATCCTCTAGCTCGCCACTCCCCTTCTCAATAACATGAAGTAGACCAAGTGAACGAATATCTTCGAGCACCTGAGCATACTCTTGATGGTATATCAAGAAGGTTATTTTTTTCATATCTACTACCATGCTTCGCCCTCCTCTAGTTTTGTTTCTTGACGCGACTTCATGATCTTTTGCGAAGACTTAGATAAGTTCTCCTCATCTTCCATAAATCGTTTGATCTTACGAATTGCATCCATGTAGCCAGGAATCTGGACCTTCTCAAAGAGGTTAACCTTTTGAGTCGTCTTTTTTCTTGCATGCTCCAATAGCTGCAGTTTAAGCTCGTTAAAGTCACGTTCAATACCCGTCTTTGATAGATCTTTGAGAAGCTCTACCCCATCGAGGTACCAGTTTGGTGAGTTATATAGACTGAATTGCGCCGTCTCAAAGTCGATAGCCTCAATAAGAGGGATTCTAACTCCAGCAATCTTGCGAATACCCAGTTTTACGTCTTTCACTTTCAAGAGCGAGGCATCAAATTCATTCCATAGCGAGAACATATTCTCATAGCTTTTGATGCTACTCTCAAGTCTCATCTCAAGCTCCTTCACATCATCTTTTGAGCGCTTAACCTCCATTCGAAGTGCACTCTCCTTACTCTTAATAGTAGGTAGAGCCTTAACTCGAATCTTTAGTTGCTTCTCTAAGACCTGAAGGGATGTTTTATTGTATTGAAATTTGATTGCCATAATGGTAGTGGGTTACGATTTCCAATATTTGTCGACAAGCTCCTTCTTGATGTTAACCTCCTGTGGTTTGAAGTGCTCACCAAAGAGTCCCCAAGCCACGTCAAGCATCTCATCAGTCGAGATATTAACGTCAATAGCAAGAAGTTGTGTTGAGTAGTCCTTAGCAAAAGCCATAGTACGCTCATCATAGTTTGTCAAGTCAAAACCG
The DNA here is from genome assembly GCA_051648105.1 of Bacteroidales bacterium. Lineage (GTDB taxonomy): Bacteria > Bacteroidota > Bacteroidia > Bacteroidales > UBA7332 > UBA7332. The sequence goes on along the minus strand of JBOFEN010000010.1, from coordinate 1,908 downwards.
TTCTCCATTTTAGTCTTAGCATTGGCCGCATCGGCATACAGACGTACCGCAGCATTCATCACCTGTGGGTGATCTTCACGCGTCTTTTTACCAATAACTAACTGCTTAAGACGAGAAAGTGAGCGGAATGGGTCAACGATAACCTTACCTACATCACTATCTTTACGTAAGAATAGCTGCCCCTCAGTGATATAACCCGTGTTATCTGGCACGGCGTGAGTAATATCCCCACCCGAAAGAGATGTAACGGCAATAATAGTTATTGATCCACCACTAGGGAACTGTACAGCCTTCTCATAGATCTTAGCCAAATCTGAGTATAGCGACCCTGGCATAGAATCTTTTGAAGGAATCTGATCCATACGGTTCGATACGATAGAAAGAGCCTCAGAATATGAGGTCATATCTGTCAATAGAACAAGAACCTTCTCATTCTTCTCCACTGCAAAATACTCTGCCGCAGTCAAAGACATATCAGGAATCAAAAGACGCTCTACTGATGGGTTCTCCGTAGTGTTAACGAAGCTGATGATACGGTCAAGTGCCCCTGCATTACTAAATACATTCTTGAAGTATAGGTAGTCATCGTTTGTCATACCCATGGCTCCAAGGATGATCTTGTCTGCTTTTGCTCTAAGAGCCACCATTGCCATAACCTGGTTGAAAGGTTGGTCAGGGTCAGCAAAGAAAGGAATCTTTTGTCCAGAAACCAACGTGTTATTCAAGTCGATACCTGCAATTCCTGTAGCGATAAGCTCTGAAGGCTGCTTACGACGAACTGGGTTTACTGATGGTCCACCAATCTCGCGCTCTTCACCCTCAACCTCAGGTCCACCATCGATAGGATCGCCGTAAGCGTTGAAGAAGCGACCAGCCAACTGATCTCCTACCTTAAGGCCTGGAGCCTTTCCAAGGAATACCACTTCGGCATTTGTTGGAATACCCTCAGTACCAGTAAATACCTGAAGAGTAACCTCATCACCCATAATCTTTACTACCTGAGCCAAGCGACCGTTCACTGTAGCCAGCTCTTCGTTACCTACCCCTGTAGCCTTAAGCGTACAAGTAGCTTTGGTAATTTGTGTAATCTTGGTGTATATTTTCTGAAATGCTTTTGCCATCTTATTTTGCTCTTTGTGAAATTAATTGTTTGAGTTCAGCCTCGAAACCTTTGAAGGCCTCATTCTCAAACTCACAATAGTTCATCTGCTTGAACAGGTTGATCATGCTCTTGAAGTAATCCATCACCTCAAGGAATCCATCAAAATGGAAATCTGTTCGGCAAACCTCCATGATGAAATCCAATAGATACTTCTGACGCTCAATTGGAGTCACACTATCAATTGGGTCAAATGCATCCTGCTGAAGAATCACAAAGTCGATAAGCTCAGACTTCCAAAGGATTTGGTGATACTCCAAAGGCACACCATCATCACCAAGGATATTGATCTGATCAGCAATCTCTTTACCTCTAAGAAGACGGTTCTTCATATCGTTAACCTTCTCTATCCAATCCTCTGAGATACGCTCCTTAATATACTCCTCATACTCTGGGTATTCGATATATTTCGAGTAGCTATCGATTGGATTGATCGCTGGATAACGTTTACGGTCAGCACGCTCCTGCTCAAGAGCATAGAAACAACGAGCCACCTTTTTGGTGTTCTCAGTCACTGGCTCCTTAAGGTTACCCCCTGCTGGTGATACAGTACCGATGAATGTTATAGATCCTGTCGACCCATTATTTAAATATACGAAACCAGCTCTACCGTAGAAGTTAGAGATGATTGCCGAAAGGTCCATAGGGAAAGCATCTGGTCCAGGAAGTTCCTCTAGACGGTTTGACATCTCACGAAGAGCCTGTGCCCAACGCGAAGTGGAGTCAGCCATCAACAAAACTTTCAATCC
>JBOFEN010000009.1:0-21965 GCA_051648105.1 Bacteroidales bacterium | reverse complement strand
AGTTTACTAACCGCAGGAAGATAAAAGCTGTAATATTCTATTGGAGTATATAGTATAAGTTAATCCCCGATTCATTAGACAATGTTTGTGTTTGACAATTGTAAGAGTGGGGGTTATTATGATTAATATAAAGAAAGAGGTTGGAGAAAATGATGATCTCTCCAACCTCCTTAACCGATTAATATCAAAGCTATATTTGATGAGTAACTTAGATATATAATGAATTTGTGTAGGGTACAAAATATTAAATAGAACTTAGATCTTGGATATATCTTCAATGATAGATTCAATTCGTTTAGCTCTAGTAGCCTCTCTTTTGGCCAAGACAAGATGCTGTAGGTGTAGTTTAATCATAGAGCGAGGTAGAGCCTCAAACTTTTCTAATCCACGATCTATCTTTATTAGTTCTGATTGGAGATCATTGGGCACTTCAAGTCTCTCTACACTATCTAAAATGGACCAGGAGCCATTCTCTTTTGCAATTGTGATGCTCTCAAGTGCCTTTGGCATTAACCTATCCTCAGAAATAAGTTTGTCTATCTTATCCTTATTGACCTTACTCCAGACACTCTTGGGCTTTCTAGGGGTAATAAGTTGTCTGTAGCTATCTTTATTTATTGGTCTTATAGTGCTATCTATCCATCCGTAGCAGAGTAATTCATCTACAAAATCACTGTATGGTATATATGGTTTATTGCTACACTTCTTCCAAAAGATTATCCATGCTCCTGGCAAAGAGTCGTGATTGAGTTGTAACCAATCTCTTAATTCTGATATAGAGTCTGGCGAAAAGTGCAAATAAGAATCTGTTTTGCTCATCAATATGTTTGGCTATTATTAAAGGTGCAAAGGTATGAATTGCAAGCAAGATAAAACTCTACATAAGGGAAATAAGAGTTAATGTAGCTCATTTGGTGAAATAAAAATATAGGCTTTCATACTTATATGAAGTATTAAAGCCTATGTGATAACTATCCACGTATCATTGTGAGCAGCATTTTGAATTTCTCAGCTGCATGAACCTTATGTGGATGATTTGCAGGGAGGATTATCGAGTCTCCTTGCCTTAATTGAAAATGTTTATTATCGATAGTTATCTCTACCTCACCTTCAAGCACCTGAAGAAGTGCATCAAATGGGGTAGTGTGTTCACTAAGTCCTTCTCCTTTATCAAAAGCAAAGAGGGTAATATTCCCTGTTGCACACTTGATAAGTTGTTTACTTACTACACTACCATCAGAATACTCTATGGCTTGGCTCAAATGAACCACACGCCCTTTTGGAAACTCGCTCATAGTATTATCTATATTTTATTATTATCCCTTTACACTACTAAGAACAAAGTAAAATATATCTTTGTTCTCAATAAGTGAAACGAATATGCTTCACAACACTATTAACTAGAATGATGCATAGTCTATCATTCTATAACTTATTCATTAACAATAAAAGAGAAAGAAAAATGAGACAGAAAATTGCTTTATCACTGCTATTTGCAATTATGACAATCTTTGTATCACCTGCACAAGTTATTGGTAACTGGGAAAAACTTGGAGAGAGAAAAGTGCAGTTTAAATCTGAGAAGGATGTAATCAAGTGTTCTTCTAATAAGAGCTACACAAAGATAAAAATTAAAGTAGGGGAGTCTCCTATTCAGTTTGATGAAGTTGTAGTGAAATATGAGAATGGCAATACACAGGATATTAAATTGCGTAGTGAGATCCCTGCTGGTGGTGAGTCGCGTGTGATTGACCTTGCTGGTAATAAGCGCATCATAAAAGAGATTACCTTCAAATATAGATCCAAAAAGGGTCATAAAGGTGGTAAATCTACTGTTCAAGTCTGGGGACGTAGATAATTACTATATAAATAGAAAAAGAGAGAGCTGTACAATTAATGTACAGCTCTCTCTTTTTCTATTTATGTTAGATTACTCTAGAAGTTTGTTTACCTCTTCGTACTCTTTACCCATGTTCAACTTGTAGTAGATAGAACGAAGAACTACGATGTAGCTACGCTCAGATGGGTTAATCTTGTGAGCCTTTTCAAAGTAAGGAAGAGAAGCTTTGAACATCTCGTTAACCTCTTTTTTGCCTTCGTTGTAAGCTCTGTTGTCACGGATAGCAGAAACAACATCTTCTTTAGCAACAGCACGGTTGTAGTATACACGACCGATGTTATTGTGCGTCTCAGCGTTGTTTGCATCGTTAGCAAGAGCTTTGTTGAAGCACTCAAGAGCGCCATCTTCATCCTTTTGCTCCTCAAGGATTACTCCTTTTACGTTGTAGTAAGTTGGGTTAGAAGGCTCCAAAGCGATAGCATCATCAAGATAGCTGATAGCTTCAGTCATCTTTCCAGTTTTGATGTAAAGGTTGATCAAGTTCTGGATGAAGTAATGATCTGTAGGGAACTTCTTAGCACCTTCTTGGAAAGTCTTAATCATATTTACAGTATCCTTAGCCTTGTCATACTCAAAACAAAGATATTGGTAAAGCTCGTTTGACTTGTAAGGATCGTCTTTGAATTTATTCAAAGTAGAGATAGCCAATTGTGAGTCATCTGTTTGAAGAGCCATAAGTGCTGTATAGTACTTGATGTCTTTCATTAGAGTATCAGTAGCAAAATCTACATCCTTAAGAGTCTTCATCAATGGATTTTCAGGAAGCTCTGTGTAAGTATTGAAGTACTCAAATGCTTTCTTGTAATCTTTCTTGTCATTGTAGTATACACCAGCATTGATGAAAGATGCATAGTTTTCTTTCAAGTTAGTCGCCATTTTAGAAGTAAAGCGAGGCTTGATTTTACCCTTAGCATCAGGTTGCTGATCCAAAACATAGGCTTTGTTGTAGTAGTTGTACATACCCATCAAAGCGTTGTACATAACTACATCATCACTCTTTTGCTGAAGAATCTGCTTGTTTCTCTCTGCTTCCATCTTTTTAAGCTGAAGATAACCAGCTACATAAAGAGTTTTAGCATCGTTCTTAGTCTCTTCGTTGTTAAGAGCCTCTTGAATCATCTTCTCTGCATCAGCAAATTTAGGCTTCTCTGCATTGGCTTCAGTAAGAGCCATGCTTACATTTTTCTTTTGAGCTACCCCTACGCTTGCTACCAAGCAGAGAGCAACCATTAATGATACCTTTTTCATAGAGTTATTATTAAATTGATTTATTCGTTCAATTAAAATAGTGTCATCTGTGGATCATCTTCACTAGTAGAATTATCAGACTCCTCCTTTGTTGGAAGTGTCTCTACTGTGTTAGATTCACCCTCTAGTTGTGAATTGATCTCTTCTGGAGAAAGAAGCATGTCGCTGCGCTCTTCGTCTTCATCATCCATTGTAGCAACCTTAGTTACTGAACCGATCTCATCATTTCGTTTTTCCAAATTGATTAGTCTAACACCTTGTGTAGCACGACCCATAATACGAACATCAGCAACTTTAAGACGTATGGTAACCCCTGACTTGTTAATGATCATAAGGTCATTCTCGTCAGTTACATTCTTGATAGCAACTAGCTTACCTGTCTTCTCTGTTATGTTCATTGTCTTAACGCCTTTGGCGTTACGACTTGTTTCGCGATATTCATCAAATTGGCTACGCTTACCGAATCCTTGTTCTGATACAACCATAATTGTGTCTTTCTCAGGATCTTCTACAGTGATCATACCGATAACAGCATCGTCTTGACCATCAAGTTTCATCCCCTTAACACCAGTTGCAGAACGTCCCATTGCACGTACTTTCTCCTCTTGGAAGTTGATAGCACGGCCATTTCTATTCGCTAAGATAATGTTACTCTTACCATTAGTCAAGCGTACTTGTATCAACTTATCATCCTCGAGAAGGTTGATTGCATTAACACCATTGCGGCGAGGGCGTGAGTATTGTTCAAGAAGAGTCTTCTTGATGATACCATTCTGAGTACAGAATACAAGGTAGTGATTATTGATATAGTCACTATCGTTTAGTCCCTTAACACGAATAAATGCATTTACCTTTTCATCCTTCTCAAGAGCAGGAAGAAGGTTTACAATTGCACGTCCTTTAGATGTTTTAGAACCTTCTGGTATTTCATATACCTTAAGCCAGAAACAGCGACCTCTCTCAGTGAAGAACATCATGGTGCTATGCATAGATGCAGGATAGATATATTCTATGAAGTCTGCATCACGTGTGCTTCCTCCCTTAGAACCTACGCCACCACGATTTTGAGCTCTAAACTCAGATAGGGGAGTACGCTTGATATATCCAAGGTGAGATATTGTGATAATCATCTCATCGTCTGCATAGAAATCCTCTGGATTGAAGTCTTCTGAGTTAAGAACGATCTCTGATTTACGAACATCACCATATTTAGCACGTATCTCCACAAGTTCCTCCTTGATAACACGCATAAGCTCCTCATGGTTCTCAAGAATTAGCTTAAGCTTCTCAATTACAGCCATCAATTCATTGAACTCCTTGCGAAGTTTATCTATCTCAAGTCCTGTCAATTGACGAAGACGCATATCTACGATAGCACGGGTCTGAAGGTCTGAGAGTTCAAAACGCTCTTGTAGACGCTCCATGGCAGACTGAGGAGAGGTAGAATCTTTAATGATCTGAATAACCTCGTCAATATTATTAACTGCAACAATCAGTCCTTGTAGGATGTGTGCACGTTTTTCTGCCTCACGTAGTTCATAATTTGTACGACGTATAACAACATCTTGACGGTGTTCTACGAAGTAACGTATCATATCACGAAGATTCAGAAGCTTCGGACGACCTTTAACTAGGGCGATGTTGTTGACACTAAAAGATGATTGAAGATCAGACATCTTATATAGTTTGTTCAATACAACACCTGAGTTTGCATCGCGTTTTAGATCAACAACGATACGCATACCGTGGCGGTCTGATTCATCGTTAACGTTTGATACACCTTCGATACGAACAGCATGATCGCACTTCTTGATTCCTGTTAACTCAGCAATACGCTCAATTAGTGTAGCTTTGTTTACAAGATAAGGAATCTCTGTTACAACAATCTTCTCATGTCCTGAGTCTTCAACTTCGATCTCAGCCTTGGCACGCATAATAATACGCCCACGACCTGTTTCAAAAGCCTCCTTAACTCCTGAGGTGCCAAAGATATAGGCGCCAGTAGGAAAGTCTGGTGCTTTTACATAGTGCATCAATCCCTCTACAGTGATTTCACTATCCTCGATGTATGCAACGGTAGCATCAATAACCTCAGAAAGGTTATGCGGTGGCATATTTGTAGCCATACCAACAGCAATACCAGATGCCCCATTTACTAATAGGTTAGGAATGCGTGTAGGTAATACAGTTGGCTCACGAAGCGTATCATCAAAGTTAAGTTGAGTGTCAACAGTGTCTTTGTCAATGTCGCGCAGCATCTCTTCGGCTATCTTGCTTAGACGAGCCTCAGTGTAACGCATTGCAGCAGGGCTATCACCATCTACAGATCCAAAGTTACCTTGTCCATCAACCAGGGTGTATCTAAGTGACCACTCCTGTGCCATACGTACTAACGTCATATAAACAGACGAGTCGCCGTGTGGGTGATACTTACCAAGTACTTCACCAACAATACGCGCACACTTTTTGTATGGTTTGTCGGCAGTATTGCCAAGTTCATTCATCCCGAAGAGCACCCTGCGGTGTACTGGCTTGAAGCCGTCACGAACGTCTGGAAGGGCACGAGATACAATAACAGACATCGAATAGTCGATGTAAGCTGTTTTCATCTCTTCTTCGATGTTAATCTTAATAATTCTTTCTTGATCAGTCATTTATACTATCAATTATAATAAACAAGCGGTTATTCTGCTAAATTGCACGTAAAAATAGTGTTTTTAGTTGAGCTACGAAACAAGATTGTTAAGAAATAATGGTAAATCATACCTAAAAAAGAGGAGCTGCAAGCTAATGCAACTCCTCTTTTTGTCTATAATATTTAATTACTCAACAAGATTATTCAATAACTAAAGGATTCTTCACCTTTTCGTTTGTCAAAGCAATTTCAAGGACTTCCTTTATGTCATTGACATAGTGGAATGTAAGTCCATGAAGGTACTGCTCATTTATCTCTAATATATTCTTGCGATTCTCTTCACAAAGAATAAGCTCCTTGATGCCAGCTCTTTTTGCTGCTAGGATCTTCTCTTTAATACCGCCAACAGGAAGAACTTTACCTCTAAGGGTGATCTCTCCTGTCATAGCTAGTGCTTTCTTAACCTTTAATTGAGTGAAAGCAGAGACTAGGGCTGTGGTCATTGTAACACCAGCAGATGGTCCATCCTTAGGTATCGCTCCCTCAGGAACGTGTATATGTACGTTCCAATTGTCAAAGGCTGTATATGGAATCTTTAGATCTTCTGCATGGGCTTTGATATATTCGAGTGCCAACATGGCAGACTCTTTCATGACATCACCCAAATTTCCAGTAATTGTCAGCTTACCACCTTTACCTTTACTTAGGCTGGTCTCTACATATAGTATCTCTCCACCAACTGCTGTCCATGCAAGTCCTGTTACAACACCTGCATAGCTATTGTCTTGGTATTTCTCATTACTAAACTCTGCAATACCTAGGAACTCCTCAATGTCTGATATTGACACTTTGTATCCCTTAAGATCACCTTGAGCCTCAACAGAGCGAAGAGCCAGACGACGCATTATCTTGGCAATCTTCTTATCAAGTTCACGAACGCCAGACTCTCGTGTATAGTTTTGTACAATGTGCTCAATCACTGGCTTGTTGATAGTTAGGGATTTAGCTTTTAATCCATGAGCTTCCATCTCTTTTGGGATCAAATGCTTTCGAGCAATCTCAACTTTCTCCTCCATTATATACCCACTTACGTCTATAAGCTCCATACGGTCTAGTAGAGGGCGTGGTATATCATTGATATTGTTAGCAGTAGCAATGAACATCACTTTTGAGAGGTCGTAGTCAATATCCAAAAAGTTATCGTGAAATGAGAAGTTCTGCTCAGGGTCAAGTACCTCAAGTAGGGCAGCGGATGGGTCACCCTTATGTCCTTGTCCTAGCTTATCAATCTCATCAAGTATAAACACTGGATTTGAAGATCCTGATTTTACAAGATTCTGCAGAATTCTACCCATCATCGCACCAATATATGTACGACGGTGGCCTCTAATCTCAGACTCATCGCTTAATCCACCTAAAGACATACGTACATACTTACGCTTCATAGCCTCTGCTATTGATTTACCTAGTGAGGTTTTACCAACTCCTGGAGGGCCATAAAGGCATAGTATAGGTGATTTCAAATCTCCTTTTAGCTTAAGAACAGCAAGGTATTCAATAATCCTTTCCTTGACTTTTTCCAAGCCAAAATGGTCTTTATCAAGCTGTTTTTGAGCTTGAGGTATGCTGTATCTATCAGTAGTATACTCTCCCCATGGTAGATTAAGCATATTTTGAAGATAATTGACTTGTACAGAGTAGTCCGGAGAAGAGGGATGTAGTCTTTCGAGCTTTTGAAGCTCTTTATCAAATACCTCCTTAACAGAGTCTGTCCATTTCTTTGAATAGCTCTTAATCTTCATTTGACGCACCTCAAGATCTCCTGGGTTACCTCCAAGTTCTTCTTGTATGCTTTTCATCTGCTGCTGAAGGAAGTATTCACGCTGTTGCTGACTCATTTCCTCTCTAGCTTTATTCTCTATATCGCTTTTAAGCTCTTGGATCTGAATCTCTTTTGAGAGACTTTTGATAAGTGAATATATCCTTTCTTTGACAGAGCTTTGCTCAAGCAACTGCTGTTTACTGCTCACTCCTAATGGTAGGTTTGAACAGGTGAAGTTAACAAGATGAAGTGGCTCAGAGATGTTTTTAATTGCTACGATAGCCTCTTTAGGGATTTCATTCTGAGTTTTAATAAGACGAATTGTCATATCCTTAATAGTTGATACTAAGGCTTTGAATTCTTGATCGTCTTCATCTGGCTCTAGGTCGTCTATAAGAGAGCACTTACCTTTTAAGTATGGCTCATGCGTTGTAATCTCTTCAAGCTTAACCCTGTCTCTACCCTGTAGGATAACTGTTGTTGTTTTATCTGGAAGTTCGAAGATACGAACAACTTCAGCAATAGTTCCAGTGTGATATAGATCATCAAACTCTGGATCATCCACCTCAATATCTTTTTGAGTAAAAACCGCGATGGGGCTTTTCTTCTTATAGGCCTCTTTGATAAGTCGCAAGGATTTTGCACGACCCACTGAAACTGGTAATGCTACTGTAGGAAAAAGAACCATGTTACGCAAGGCCAAAACTGGAGTATTATCTAGTTCTAGCTCTAACATGTCTTCATCATTCAAATTTCCATCTGCAAATATTGGAATATATTTGTCACTGTTCTCATCAGCATCTACTTCTATAAATAGGTCTTGAAACATGCGTTATATATGTTTGAATAATTAATCATTTTAAATATCTCAATTGAAATTACAAGATTTGTGCCAAAGGTATCTATATTTGTCGAAAATAACAATATGCCCATATTATGGCTAAAGATTCTTTTAAATTCAAGCAATTTACAGTTAAACATGGCAGCTGTGCCATGAAAGTGGGTACAGATGGTGTATTACTTGGCGCATGGAGTAATACTGAAGGTGTAACTAGAGTACTTGACATTGGGACTGGAAGTGGGTTAATCGCATTAATGATTGCCCAGCGAAGCAGTGCTCAAATTACAGGGTTAGATATAGATAAAGATGCAGTGAAAGAGGCAGCGAACAACTTCAATCTATCTCCTTGGAGTGACAGATTGAGATCTAGGTTAGCTGATTTCTCAACTGACTACTCAAGCGAAAATGGTGAAAAATTTGATCTAATAGTATCAAACCCTCCATACTTTGAAAATTCATTATCAGCGCCTGACGCAAAAAGAGCAAGAGCTAGACATACTGAGACCTTATCTTTTGAGTCGCTTTTTAAAGGGGTTAGTGAGAATTTAACTCTTGATGGGCGTTTCACAATGATACTCCCTGCAGAATGTGAGAATAGAGTAGAAGAGATTGCAGGCAAATTTTCTCTTTATCCATATTTAAAATGCTATGTTATTCCTAAACCTGGAGCTGCCCCAAAAAGGATAATGTGGGAATTTCGAACAAGTAGTATCGGCTATGAAACAATAACTGAATCGCTAGTTGTAGAACTAGAAAGGCACCACTACTCAAAAGAGTATATCAACCTAACCAAAGAATATTACCTTAAAATGTGATTTTTCAAATTAGTATTTGATGTAACCATACTCGTACTTAGCAAAAGTAATAAAAGAAACGACTATGCATAGTATTTAGTTGTTCTTTTGCCCTGCAATAATGGGGGTGAAATATATTATAAAATAGTAGATATAAATAGTACATTTTTGTAGATTTGTATTGTACAATATAACACTACAGTGAATAATTATGAAGATAGCAATATTTGGTAACAGTTATGCCGTTGGCGAGCGTGAGGCTTTTATTAAAATATTAGAGGTGCTTGAGCGATATCGCATAAATGTGGCCATAGAGCAAGAGTTCTTCCAATTTCTGCAGGATCTTCTTGGATTATCCCTAAATGAACAAGAGGTAATATCTCCAGATGGTGATATTAAGGCTGATTTTATATTTAGTATAGGTGGGGATGGTACATTGTTAAGGGTTGTCGAGCGTGCAAGACAAACAAAAATACCAATTATGGGCATAAACCTAGGAAGATTAGGTTTTCTGGCTGATTGTGCGGTCGATGAGTTTGAGTCTATGATTTTAGATATAATGGGTGGATATTATCATATAGAGGAGAGGACTCTTCTAGAGATGAGTTCTACTGACGATTCATTTGAGGATTATCCATTAGCACTTAATGAAATAGCTATTCTTAAGCAGGATACATCATCAATGATAACTATTCACTGTTGGATAGATGGTGAATATGTAAATGCGTATCAAGCTGACGGTTTACTTATATCGACACCAACTGGATCTACTGCCTACTCAATGAGCGTTGGCGGGCCAATATTAATGCCACAATCTCCGGTGATTCTATTATCACCGATTGCATCTCACAGCTTAAATGTTAGACCCTTGGTTATTCCTGATGAAAGCGTTATACATCTAAAGGTCGAGGGGAGAGGTCGCCACTTCTTAGCCTCTTTGGATGGAAGATCTGAAGTTTTGGATCTTACTGTCGAATTATGCATATCTAAATCAAAAAAGAAGGTTCAGCTCTTAAAACGCGAGAGCCAAACCTTCTATACTACATTGAAAAATAAATTAATGTGGGGGGCTGATTATCGAATCAAGCCTCCTCGCCAGCTGCGTTAACAGCAATATCTCTTACTTTCTGGAAAAGATTTGATGCAAATACAAAGTCATTTACAGTCTTATTATTTGTAGTGAGTATCTGATCTTTATTACCTATCCAAGCAACCTCTCCTTTGTTTATAAAGGTGATGTTTTCACCTATACCCATAACAGAATTCATATCATGGGTGTTTATAACTGTGGTTATATTATACTCCTTAGTAATATCCGAAATTAATTCATCTATCACAATTGAAGTTTTAGGATCTAGTCCTGAATTAGGCTCATCGCAGAAAAGATATCTTGGATTCAATGATATTGCTCTTGCGATGGCTACTCGTTTCTGCATACCTCCAGATATCTCAGAAGGAAATAGCTTCTCAGCATGTGTTAGATTTACTCTTTCCAAGCAAAACATAGCACGTCTATAGTTCTCTGAGCGACTGTTAGTCGTAAACATTGTGAGTGGGAAAAGGACATTCTCCAAAACAGTCATAGAGTCAAAAAGTGCGGATCCTTGGAAAAGCATACCTATCTCTGTTCGCAAATTCTTTAAATCCTTACTGCTTAAGTCTAGAAGGTTTCTATCACCATATAATATTCGACCTGAATCGGGGCGCATTAAACCCACTAAGCATTTTAACAAAACCGTCTTCCCTGAACCACTTTGCCCAATAATTAAATTTGTCTTACCTGCTATGAAATCGGTAGAGACACCTTTTAATACTAAATTATCGTCGAAAGATTTAATTACATTCTCTACCTTGATCATTGCAACATCAATTTTGTTAGTATAACATCAAATAGGAGTATAAATACACTGCTTACCACAACTGACTTTGTGCTAGCCTTACCAACATCTAAAGCTCCGCCCTTAGAGTAATAACCATGATATGAAGCAACTGAGCTAATGATAAAGGCAAAAATTGTAGACTTAATAATTGAATACCACACATAAAACTCAATAAAGTAGCTCTGCAGTCCAATCTCCCAGGTAGCTACCGAAACCATATCTGTAAATATAGCCACAATATACCCTCCAATAATTCCTGCAAACATACTAAAGACAACCAAAACGGGAGTGAAAAGCATAAGACCTACAACTTTAGGAAGAATTAAATGATTTGCAGAATTAATCCCCATAATATTTAATGCATCTATCTGCTCGGTAATCCTCATCGTTCCAATTTCTGATGCAATATTAGAGCCGACCTTTCCTGCTAAAATAATACACATAATCGTTGAGGAAAACTCTAAAAGAAGAGTGTCTCGTGTAGTTAGTCCTAATATGTAATTAGGCATTAGGGGAGAGGTGAGGTTTAACTGGATCTGTATGCACATAACTGCACCCGTAAAGATTGATATTAAAAAAACAATACCAATGGAGTCTACTCCCAGTTTATGAATCTCCTTAACTAATTGCTTGAAAAATTCGCGCCACTTCTCTGGTTTTGAAAACACCTGTATCATAAGTAGCACATATTGTCCTAATAAATAAAAAGGTCTCATTGTATATGTGATGATTGATTTGATCAGTTATTATATGACACAAAGGTAAGCTATTTTTAGGATAGAATCGTTGTGTAATAAAAAAAAGGGTAGTATTACAATTGTGTTAATACATTTGTAATGGCAAATTGTAAGTGAGTGTAATCTCTACAAAGACTATTGATACCAATGTAAACACTTGCGGGATTACATTAGTATCATATCATGTTAATTTTATATACATACAATTGTAATAGCTGCTAATGAAATTGTTATTGGTTTATATTACTGTTTATCAATTGCTTATGATGCTAGATTTTAATATATAGATGAATAATTATATTATAAAATCGCCAGGTGTTATAGCAACAACTCAATAATAGGGTGTTTAGGTTAATATTTTGTATATAAATAACAGTAAATCAACTACTAGGGTTAATAGATGTCTATGTTATATTTAATTTAGGGCATATCATCATTAGAACATCTTTATTTTCTGCGAATAAGAGGGGCTTAACCTCTAAAATTAACCAATAATTTGGAGGATATCATGCCAACTTTATACATATGTAATATGCTACTTGCCCAGTATACAATTCACATTAATAACCCGTGTTGCTACATTTGTAAGCAAAACATTTGTAGTGCAATTCTTATACAAATGTTCACGTCGTTTACTTTTGTATAAGTCATATTTTTGCTACATTTGTATCCGGTTTTGGTGTATATTTATCGATGTTTGACATTAATCTTTGAAATTTCCTATATATGAAGAGTAGAATTGAACACATTATGCTTAGAGAAAATATGAACGCCTCTAGGTTTGCAGATCATATTGGACTAAATAGGGCTGCATTATCTCACATATTATCAGGTCGTAATAATCCAAGCTTGGATGTTGTAACTAAGATTTTATCCTCGTTTCCTAACATTAGCTCTGAGTGGCTAATATTTGGCAAAGGGGATGAATTTACTGATTCAAATAGGGAACTTGCTATAGCGAAAGAGCCCTATTTGAACAATCAACTATTCCCTACAGAAGAATCCCCTAAACCTGATAATCAATTAATACACAAGGCTCCTATTCCCACAAGAAAGATATCCAGAATACTTATATTCTATACCGACAATACCTTTGAGACAGTTATTCCAGATCCAACAGCTGAAGGTTTATTGTAATTTCAATATCAATAGCCCTTTTTTCTAGTATCTTTGCACAGCAAACCTTTATATTATATGATCAAGAAGCACGTTATGGACTTAGTAGTTGTTTCAAACGAAGTACTTTCGGACAGCTACTTTTTGTTGAAGTTAACTCCAAAGGAGCTCTCATTAGAGCTTCCAGTTTCATTACCAGGACAGTTTGTAGAAATTAGGGTAGATAATTCTGCTAAAACATTCTTACGCCGACCTATTTCTATCAATTATGTTGATTACAACGCCAGAGAGATATGGTTATTAATTCAGAAAGTTGGCGCTGGAACTCAGCAGTTATCATTGTTATCGGAGGGAGAAACAATAAATATTATCTATCCTCTAGGTAATTCATTTTCTATTCCTGAATCAAAAGAAGCAAACTTACTTTTGATAGGTGGAGGTGTAGGAGTAGCCCCTATGCTCTATCTTGGTGCATATCTTAAAGATAAAGGCTTTAAAGTATCTTTTCTTTTAGGTGCTAGATCGAGTAACGATCTTGTCATGCTAGAGCATTTTTCTACTTATGGCGATCTTTACTTAACAACAGAGGACGGATCAATGGGTGAAAAAGGATATGTAACGGATCATTCTGTATTAAAGAATTGTAGTTTTGATAATATCTACACATGTGGTCCAAAGCCTATGATGAAGGCGATTGCAAATTTTGCAACTAAGAACGGAGTTTCGTGTGAAGTGTCACTAGAAAACACCATGGCATGTGGTTTCGGTGTATGTCTTTGCTGTGTTGAGGATACAGTAGATGGACATGTTTGTGTTTGTAAAGAGGGTCCAGTATTTAATTTGAATCAATTGAAATGGTAGATTTAAGCGTTAATATAGGTAGTCTAGAACTTAAGAATCCTGTTCTTACGGCCTCAGGAACATTTGGTTATGGTGAAGAGTTTTGTGATTTTATTGATTTAAATCGACTTGGAGGGTATTTAGTAAAAGGTACAACACTTCATCATAGAGAAGGTAATCCATATCCTAGAATGGCTGAAACTCCTTCAGGGATGTTAAATGCTGTTGGACTTCAAAACAAAGGAGTTGACTATTTTGTGAGTGATATTTATCCAAGAATTAAAGATTTTGATTCAAAGGCTATCGTAAATGTGTCTGGATCTACTATTGAGGATTATGTCGCATGTACTGAGAAAATTGCAGATCTTGATAGAATAGAGGCAATCGAACTCAATATTTCTTGCCCTAATGTAAAACAAGGAGGAATGGCATTTGGCACATGTGCTTCTAGTGCTCATGATGTTGTATCTGCTGTTAGAAAGGTTTACAACAAAACTTTAATAGTCAAGCTTTCTCCCAACGTAACAGATATTACTGAGATAGCACGTGCTGCAGAAGCTGCTGGTGCGGATTCTGTTTCATTAATCAATACTCTAATGGGAATGGCAATTAATGCAGAAACTCGTCGCCCTATTTTATCTACTGTAACTGGTGGTTTGTCTGGTGCTGCTGTTAAACCTATTGCTCTACGTATGGTTTGGCAAACATATAATGCAGTTAAAATACCTATTATTGGACTTGGTGGTATTATGGATGCCACTGACGCAATTGAATTCTTATTAGCTGGTGCAACTGCTATTCAGATAGGCACTGCGAACTTTATTGACCCTCAAATAACAGTGAAAGTAATCGACGGGATTGAAGAGTACCTTGACAGACAAGGGTGCAAATCCGTACAAGAGATTATTGGGGGATTAATTATCTAAATATTTTATAGGATGAAAGAGCACTTGTCAGATTCAATTTTCAACATCATTTCCCAGGCAGCTGATCAACTCGGATATGAATGTTACGTTATTGGAGGATATGTTAGAGATATATTTCTTCATCGCAAATCTAAGGATATTGACGTTGTAGCTGTTGGAAGTGGTATTGAATTGGCTAAGAGCGTGGCTAATATTCTTGGTAAAGGGGCATTCCTTTCTACTTTTAAGAACTTTGGTACTGCTCAGGTTAAATACGGAGATTTAGAAATTGAATTTGTTGGAGCTCGTAGAGAGTCTTACAATAGAGATTCTCGAAAACCAATAGTAGAGGATGGTACTTTAAGTGATGATCAGAATAGGCGAGACTTTACTATTAATGCTTTAGCTATATCTCTTAATTCCAAAACCTTTGGCGAATTAAGAGATCCATTTAGTGGGATAAAGGATCTTGATAATGGTTTAATTAAGACACCACTAGATCCGGACATAACCTTTAGTGACGATCCACTTAGAATGATGAGGGCAATTCGTTTTGCTACTCAACTCAATTTTAGAATTGATGATGTTACATTTGAGGCACTTAATAGAAATGCTTCAAGAATCAATATTATTTCAAAAGAGAGGATCATCGATGAACTCAATAAAATTATAAGTTCTTCAAGACCTTCTATTGGTTTTATTTTATTAGATAAGTGCGGACTTCTTCAACTTATTTTCCCTGAACTACATGCTCTTAAGGGCGTAGATCAAGTTGGTGGTCGAGCTCATAAAGATAATTTTTATCACACTTTGATAGTTCTTGATAACTTGTCCAAAAAGAGTGATAACTTATGGTTAAGATGGTCTGCTCTATTACATGATATAGCTAAACCTCAAACCAAGAGATGGGATGATAAACTTGGTTGGACTTTTCATAATCACAACTTCATTGGTGAGAAAATGGTACCTACTATTTTTCGTGAGATGAAACTTCCTCTTAACGAAAAGATGAAGTTTGTAAAGAAAATGGTAGGTCTTCATATGAGGCCAATAGTACTTGCTGAAGAGGAGGTTACTGATTCTGCTATTAGACGCCTCCTTTTTGATGCGGGTGACGATATAGAAGATCTTATGACTCTTTGTGAGGCAGATATCACATCAAAGAATAAAGAGAAAGTTGCTCGCTATCTTAAAAATTTTCAGCTTGTTAGAGATAAGCTAAAAGAGATAGAAGATAAAGATAGAGTGCGAAACTTTCAACCCCCAATTTCAGGCGAAGAAGTTATGCAAATATTTGGATTAACACCTTCAAGAGAAGTTGGAACACTTAAGATGGCTTTAAAAGATGCAATTTTAGATGGCATTATCCGTAATGATAGAGACGAAGCATATAGCTTTTTACTTAATTATGCTGCTGAAATGGGTCTAAAGCCTATTGTTTAATTATTTCATTTATTGATTAATGGCACTATATCCTAATTTAATTCTTGATGCACTTAAGACAGTGCGATATCCTGGAACTGGAAAGAATATTGTGGAATCGGGTATGATAGACGAAGATATCAGAATTGATGGAGTTAAGGTATCCTTCTCTATTACTTTCGATAAACCTAATGATCCATTTATTAAGTCAGTAGTTAAGGCTGCAGAAAGAGCTATCACAACATATTGCGAAGAAGAAGTTGATATTGTAGGAAATATATCTATAAAAACAAAACAACTTGCTAGGCCATCTGTTGATAAACTTCTTCCTCAGGTGAAGAATGTAATAGCAATATCCTCAGGTAAAGGTGGAGTAGGAAAGTCTACTGTATCATCAAACTTGGCCGTATCTTTAGCAAAATTAGGCTATAAAGTTGGGCTACTTGATGCCGATATTTTTGGTCCTTCTGTTCCTAAAATGTTTAACAATGAGGATGCAAGACCTCTACTAGAAAGAATTGATGGTAGAGATTTAATTATTCCTGAGATAAGGTATGGTGTTAAAATTCTTTCTATAGGTTACTTTGTTAATAAAAATGAAGCAACTGTATGGAGAGGAGGTATGGCTAGTAATGCTTTGAAACAATTGATAGCTGATGCTGATTGGGGGGAATTAGACTTTTTCCTTTTAGATATGCCTCCAGGCACTAGCGACATTCATTTAACATTAGTACAAACATTAGCTGTTACAGGTGCTGTAGTTGTTAGTACGCCTCAAGAAGTTGCTTTAGCAGATGCAATAAAAGGGATAAGTATGTTTACTAATGATAAGGTGAATATTCCAATTCTAGGACTTGTAGAAAACATGTCTTGGTTTACGCCTGCAGAATTACCAAATAATAAGTATTACATATTTGGCAAAGAAGGAGTAAAAAACTTATCTTCTGAAATTAATGTACCATTATTAGGTCAAATTCCTATTGTTCAATCAATTTGTGAAGGTGGTGATAGCGGTGAACCCGTTGCCCTAAATCAAGACTCTATAACAGGAAAAGCTTTCATGAATCTTGCAATCGAGCTAGTTAAACAAGTTAATGCAAGAAATGAGAATATAGATCCATCAAAGAGAGTAATTACTAAGTGATATACAAGTCATTTTATACATGATACGATTAAATCATAATTATGATTATGTATAATGCAAATATATTTCATGTTATTTTATAACTAATATGATAATTTACAACACAACTTATCAAATTGAGGCCTCTATTCTAGAAGATGTACTCTATTGGTTCAAATCTTCACTAATACCCAAAATAATGGATGATGGGACACTTACTAATGTTCGTCTATTAAAGGTTATGGTAAATGAAGAAGAGATGGGCCATTGTTATTCTTTACAGTTCAATGTATCCAATGAAGATCTCCTCAATGATTGGTTCTCTAGATGTGGATCAAAAATTCTAAGTGAGATCAACTTAAAATATCAAAGTAAAGTTCTAGGTTTTACGACTTTGCTTGAGGTTATTGATATTTGATTATGTCAATAGCTAAAGATAGAATTATTCTTGGAATTGACCCAGGTACCTCGGTAACTGGTTATGGATTAATTAGGATTAAAAATAATAAGCCTGAGTTGATTACTATGGGTGTCATTATTCTTAGTAAGTATGATGATCACTACCGTAAACTACATCATATCTATACCCGAGTATCTTCATTGGTAAAAGAGTTTGAGGCGAATGAATTAGCCATAGAGGCTCCTTTCTTTGGAAAGAATGTTCAATCTATGCTAAAACTAGGTAGAGCTCAAGGTGTTGCAATTGCTGCTGCATTAGCTCACGGATTACCTATCTTTGAGTATGCTCCTCTTAAGATAAAGATGTCTATAACAGGTAATGGTGCAGCTTCAAAAGAACAAGTATCAGGTATGTTACAGAAGATTTTGAAGATTCCTCACGATCAAATGTTACCACAGCTTGATGCTACTGATGGTGTTGCTGCAGCATTATGTCATTATTATCAGAGTAGTAGGCCAAAAACTGACAGTTCATATAAAAGCTGGAAAGATTTTGTAGCCAATAATCCTAAAAGGGTAAAATAAGTAATATCTAAGTTGCAATAGATGATTAATGATCATTTATTGCAACTTTTTTTGAACAAATTTTCATAATAGATTGTTTTCACTATATATGCACTTTATCATATTATTTATTTTAAGTGTTATGTCTAAAGATAAACCTGCCTACTATGATATTAAGAATAATTGTTCCATTAATACTCTTTATTCTGCTTTTCAATGGAGTTACAGCACTATATGTATATTTCTCAAAACTAAGGGATTCAAATATTATTATTAGACTTGCATACTCTTTGATAAACATTATATTTATTAGTTGCTTTACTATTATTGTCTACTCTCTTCTTACAAATAATAGTACTTTCATTTCACCAGACAATCTAACGCTATTCTCATTTTTCTATTTTCTATTTTATCTACCACAAATATTATATATACTATTTGAACTATTTGGCAAGCTTATTCGAGATAAAACTAACACAATAGCCGGTATTGGGTTGATCTGTTCAATATCTATGATGGCAACAATGCTGTGGGGGCACTTCTTTGAAACAAAGAATATTACTATTGAAACATATGATATATCAAGCCATGATATCCCCTACTCTTTTGATAACTACAAAATAGTACAGTTTTCAGACCTTCATATAAGTTCATTTAATAATGATACTACATTTATTGCAAAACTATCTAATACGATTAACTCATTAGTCCCTGATCTAGTAGTCTTTACAGGTGACTTAGTGACATTAAATTCTAATGAAGTGAGCCCATTTCTAGGAGCACTTTCTTCGATAAGTTCTAAAGATGGAATATATGCTGTTTTAGGTAACCACGACTACTCGGAATATTCTAGATGGCTATCAGACAGCGATAAGGAAAAGGACTTCAACAATCTTAAGAATAGCATTAAGGCAATCAATTGGAGGTTATTGTTGGATGAGTCTCAATATCTATACAGGGGCAATGACTCAATTATACTATCTGGTATAGAAAATTGGGGGGAACCACCTTTTTCTGCTCATGGAGACTTGAAAAAGACATTCAAGTACATTAAGCCCAATATTAATGACTTTACTATTTTATTATCTCACAATCCAGAGTTTTGGAGGCAAATTGTAACTAAGGAGAACCACCCTATCGATCTAACTCTATCTGGACACACACATGCAATGCAATTGATCTTAAAATTTGCGGGTAAATTATACTCCCCTTCCTTCTTTAAATACAAATACTGGGGAGGATTATATAGCAGTGATACAAATCACCAACTTATAGTAAATAGAGGGATTGGTAATGTGTTCTATCATATGAGAATTGGTGCTCCTCCAGAGATTTCCCTTATCAGACTCATACATCAATAATTTCTATGTTGCGAATATTTTTCATTATACTCATATACCTTTTAAGTATCAATATCAATCTTTATTCTCAGAAAGTAGGTCTTGTTTTATCTGGAGGTGGAGCTAAAGGAATTGCTCATATTGGTCTAATTCAAGCCCTTGAAGAGAATAATATTCCTATTGATTACATCACTGGAACATCGATGGGAGCTATTGTTGGAGCTTTATACTCTATGGGGTATACACCATCTGAGATGTTGGAGGTAATTAAATCTGAGGATTTCAGACTATGGCAAAGTGGAACAATACGTAAGGAAGATGAATTCTATTTCAAAAAGAATGACCCAATTCCAGAGATATTGCAATTTAACATTGATTTTAAAGGTGATTCTCTTAAACCACAAACGTACTTCCTACCAACAAGTTTAATAAACCCAGTACAAATGAATTTAGCATTTTTGGGATTATGTTCTCAAAGTGATGCCATGGCAGATTATGACTTCTCCAATTTATTTGTACCATTTAGGTGTGTTGGAGCTGATGTTTACAACAAGCAACCAATTGTTTTTCGCAGTGGTGATCTAGGTCAGGCAGTTAGGGCCTCCATGACTTTCCCGCTTGTCTTTAAACCTATTGAAATAGACAACATGCTCATCTATGACGGTGGTATTTATAACAATTTCCCTACTGATATAATGAAACTTGACTTCTCTCCAGATTTTATTATTGGAAGTTCAGTTACTGATAATCCTAGTAAGCCTAAGGAGAGAGATATTATGGGTCAACTTGAGAATATGATAATGCAGAAGACTGATTACTCCATCGATCCTGAGGAAGGGGTCTATATAAGATCAAAACTATCACAATATGGAATATTAGACTTCGGAAATGCTGATGAGATTTATCAAGTAGGATACCAGAATGGTATTCAATATATTGATTCTATTCGGAAAGCTGTACATAGATATGTCCCCATTGAGAATCTTAACCTTCAACGTAGAATCTACAAATCAAAGCTTCCAGATCTAGTATTTAGGAATATAACTGTAGATGGTGTATCATATCCTCAAAAACAATATATCCTTTCACAAATTAGTCGAAGAGACGATAATACTTTCACTTTTGAATCCTTCCAAACGGACTACTTCAGTATGCTTTCTGAAGGGAAGATAATGGAGATCATCCCTACTGCTTTATATAATAAAGAGAGTCGACTTTATGAACTACATTTAAAGGTTAAGATGAAAGAGAACCTCTCTGTTGGTATAGGAGGATTAATATCTTCGATGAGTTCAAATCAAGCCTATGTAGGGGTTAGCTATAGGTCTCTAAGCTTTTTCTCTATGGACTTTGATGCAAAGCTACATATAGGTAGAACATATAACAGTTTCGAGGGCTCAGGACGAATCCTTTTCCCTACTAAGGTACCATTCTATGTCAAACTAATGGGTGTTTATTCACACAATAAATTCTTTGAGAATGAAAGACTAATATTTGATAGAGACATTCAAGCATATGTACTCAAAAGAGAGTCTTTCATCAAGCTTAGATTTGGTATGCCCTATAGAAGAACAAGCAAGCTTGAGTTATCTACTGCATATGGAGCTATGAGAGATCAATATACTCAACCAAACATAACTGGATTCACAAAAAGCAACTACAATATCTGGAATTCTACACTTAGAATTGAACAAAATACTTTAAACTCCCCAATGTATCCCCATGAAGGGTCTCATTTTTCTCTAATTGCACAATATGCATTTGATTGGGAAAGGTACGATCCTAATGAAGTATACTCACTAAAAATAGAAGAAGTGAGACATAATTGGTTCCAAGTTTCTGCAAGTTGGGAAAACTATCATAATATTTCCTCATTAGTTACACTTGGATATAAAGCTAATGGAGTATACACTAACAAACCAACATATAATAACCTCAGTTCAACTATCATTCAGTCACCTGCGTTTACACCTACTCCACATAGTAAGGTCGTATTTAATGAATCCCTGAGAGCTCCAGCTTTTATTGCTATTGGAGCTATTCCTATTTTTAAAATAACGAGATCACTAAATGTACGTAGTGAATATTATGGTTTTCTTCCAATTGTTTCAATTGCAAAAAGTGAAAATAGAGGGCCAATACGTGTTAAAGACCTAAAAAAGATTAACCACTTTGGAGAATTATCCCTTGTGTATAACACTCCTATTGGTTCTATATCTATCTTTGGTAATTATTACAACTACCCATCTAAGAATTTCAATTATGGAATTAATATTGGGTTTCTTTTAGGTAATACAAAACTTATAGAATAATAAAGAGAACACTATGAACTTCACAGGAAACAAAGAAGATTGGATGCAGGCTTACTCACTACTCTTCCTACTAGGTACACGAAAACT
>JBOFEN010000008.1:0-44606 GCA_051648105.1 Bacteroidales bacterium | reverse complement strand
ACCCCATTGGGGCTCAATTCACATTACCATTCCCCGACCTAGCCCTGACAGGCTAGGCTGACAGATCACACCCCGTTGGGGCTAAGACATTACACACCTACGGTGTGAATATTTCTTCAATTATGAATTATGCATTGTTCAACTGTAGGGGCGCAAGTTGCGCCCGAACACCTTCCGCATGGTGGTAATCAATGAATTGGACAAGCACATTACTCGCTAAATAGGGCGTAAATATACGCCCCTAACAATTGCAAACACAATTACGAATTGAATCTGCGGGAAAAATTCTTGTTGAGGCTTCGCTGTTGAGGGCTTGCCTGACGACAATCCTATTGAGGTCACTTCGTGCCTGTTGAGTGCATCATAATTATGAATTAAAATTCTAAGCCCTAAGCATAGAGAGAGAAACGACCACTAAGCCCTAAAGCCAGCTCTAAGAAACAATATGAGCCATAATAAATTGTGAAATATCCTGATGAATATATGTATTTATTCGTTTAAATAGTTTACATTTGCGGTGATGGTAGTATCTGCTTCACCTCTTCGAAGTAGAGACTTTAAAATGGGAATTCGGTGAGAATCCGAGACTGTACCCGCAGCCGTAAGTTTCATTCAAATATCTTTATGTGCTAGTCAACCACTGAGGAAATGTTCTTTGAACAGAGTATTTGGGAAGGTTTTAGAGATATGAAACGAGTCGGAAGACCTGCCTCACAATCTTTAATTAGTAAAACTTCGGGAATAGAGTTTTTGCAGCGGTCTAACGTTACGACCTTATTCTCCCATATTTATTGTTTCTTTTATGACTTTGCTTCCTTTAGCGAGGTGACGGATTGTATCCTCTACTTACGCTAATTAATGACATAAATATAGCCTATTGAAATAAATGAAGTGTCTCACCAACCCGAGAGTTTGGAGAATGATATTTTGCGTTTAATCATAACTCCAGCTACTCTGCATACCATTGCCATTGGTGGAAATTTGAGTCTCTCGGGCGTGATACTTCATACATATAAAGAGTTTCTATGATCAGAAATAGTATCAATAATAGAGTCAACTTCTCCCTTTCACCTATTAATCAAAAGTAGGAATAAGATTGTTATAGTGTAGTGTCTATTTATGGCTACAAAACTTTAACTATTAAAACTAATAAAATAGGACTATCGCATAAGCAAAATTTCAAAAAAAGGGGTTTTCTTTGCAATAGCTTTCAGTTTGACACAAATTAGAGGTAAAAGACTACTCACTTGATAGTTACAAAGTGGCCATATATAATAAAAAAGTAATATGTTTATAAAAGGCGTCAACTTCTGTATAAAAAGGAGGAAACTTCTAAGTTAGTTTATACATTTACGATTGAGTGAGGGCAAAGCCAAATAGACACCACTTAATTATAGATTATTCAACTATTATTAATACTATAAAATCAAGGACAATGAGAAAATTATTAGCAACGTTGTGTTGTTCATCGCTTCTCTTCTCTTGTAGCAATGTACAAAACAAGGGTGGAAGTTCAGATGCTGAGATGGATCGTTTCATCAACGACCTAATGAGCAAGATGACTCTTGAGGAGAAGATAGGTCAATTGAACCTACCTAGCTCGGGTGACATCACAACAGGTCAAGCAAAGAGTAGCAACATCGCTGAGAAGATTAAACTAGGACAAGTGGGTGGTCTATTCAACATTAAAGGTGTTGATAAGATACGCGACGTACAGAGAGTGGCTGTTGAAGAGAGCCGCCTAGGTATTCCTTTGATCTTTGCCATGGACGTTATCCACGGTTATGAGACTGCTTTCCCTATTCCTTTGGGACTTTCTTGTACTTGGAACATGGATGCTATCAAGAGATCGGCTCAAGTGGCTGCTCAAGAGTCAACAGCTGATGGTATAAGTTTGACTTTCAGCCCTATGGTTGACATCTGTAGAGATCCAAGATGGGGTCGTATTTCAGAGGGTAACGGTGAGGATCCATACCTAGCTGCTAAGATTGGTGAAGCTATGGTTAAGGGTTACCAAGGTGAAGATCTGTCTGACAGTACAACTATGATGTCTTGTGTTAAACACTTCGCTCTTTACGGTGCTCCAGATGCTGGTAGAGACTACAACACAGTTGACATGAGTAGAGTACGTATGTTCAACGAATATATGTATCCT
This sequence comes from Bacteroidales bacterium, assembly GCA_051648105.1. Lineage (GTDB taxonomy): Bacteria > Bacteroidota > Bacteroidia > Bacteroidales > UBA7332 > UBA7332. Next base: position 42,451 of record JBOFEN010000008.1, on the reverse strand, counting down.
TACCAAGCGGCTATCGAGGCTGGTGCAGGTTCTATCATGACATCTTTCAACGAGATCGATGGTGTGCCAGCTACAGCTAACACATGGTTGCTTCAAGATATCCTTCGCAAGAAGTATAACTTCAAAGGTTTCGTGATGACTGACTACACAGGTATCAACGAGATGATAGACCACGGCATGGGTGATCTTCAAACTTGTTCAGCTCTTGCAATGAATGCAGGTACAGATATGGACATGGTGGGTGAAGGTTTCCTTACAACACTTGGTAAATCAATTGAAGAGGGCAAAGTATCAAAAGCAAGAATCGACGAGGCTTGCCGCGGTATCCTTGAGGCTAAATACAAACTAGGTCTTTTCGAAGATCCATATAAATACTGCGACAAGGCTCGCTCAGAGAAACAAGTTTACAGTGACGAGAACCGCCAGATTGCTCGTGAGATAGCAGCAGAGAGTTTCGTACTTCTTAAGAACGAAAACAACACTCTTCCTATCCAGAAGAAAGGTACTATCGCTGTTATTGGTCCTCTTGGTAACAACAGAAACAATATGTCTGGTACATGGAGTGTGGCTGTTGATGGTAGCAAACCAGCTACTCTTGTTGAGGGTATCAAAGCTGTAGGTGGGGATAACGTTAATGTTATCTACGCTAAAGGTAGCAACGTTATTGATGATGCTTCTTACGAAGAGAGAGCTTCTGCTTTCGGTAAAGGTATAGGTAGAGACAACCGCACTGCTGAGCAGATGATAGCTGAGGCACTACAAGTAGCAAGAAGAGCTGACGTGATTGTTGCTGCTGTTGGTGAGCTTGCAGAGATGAGTGGTGAGTCAAGTAGCCGTACTGATATCACTATCCCAGATGCTCAAATCAGACTATTGAAAGAGCTTAAGAAGACTGGTAAGCCACTAGTTGTAACACTATTCACTGGTCGTCCACTAGCCCTTAAATGGGAGAGTGAGAACTTGCCTACTATCCTAAACGTATGGTTTGGTGGTACTGAGGCAGCTCCTGCAATCGCAGACGTACTATTCGGAGATGTTGTTCCAAGCGGTAAACTTACATCTTCTTTCCCTGCTGCTCCTGGTCAAGTGCCAATTCACTACAACCACAAGATGACAGGACGTCCACAAGGAACATGGTTCGAGAAATTCAGAACTAGCTACCTTGATGTTGACAACCTTCCTCTATACCCATTCGGTTACGGTCTAAGCTACACTACTTTCGAGTATGGTGATCTTAAACTAGACACTAAGTCGATCGATGCTAAAGGGAAAGTGACTGCTTCTATCGAGGTTAAAAACACAGGTAAATACAAAGGTGCAGAGGTAGTTCAGCTATATATCCGCGACCTTGTTGGTTCTGTGACACGCCCAGTACAAGAGCTTAAAGGATTTGAGAAGATCACTCTTAACCCAGGCGAGGCTAAAACCGTAACATTCGAGATTACTCCTGAGATGCTTAAATTCTACAACTACGACCTAGAGTACGTATTTGAGCCAGGTGATTTTGATGTAATGATCGGTGGTAATAGCCGCGACGTGAAGAGAGACAGATTCACTCTTAACTAATTTATTATAGATAGGCGGAGCAGCTCAATAGGTGCTCCGCCTATTTTTTTATCCATAATTTCAGAACTCTAATAACTATGATAAGAACAATAAAGAGATATCTTATTTCGCTCTCATTGCTATCCATTTCAGTAGTGGCAGTGGCACAACAGAGTACCTATTGCAACCCCATCAATCTAGATTATGGGTATGCACCAATACCCAACTTCACCCAGTGGGGTAAGCATAGAGCTACGGCCGATCCAGTGATAGTCAACTTCAAGGGCGACTACTACCTCTTCTCGACCAATCAAGAGGGTTATTGGTGGAGTGAGGATCTCTCTAGCTGGAACTTCGTTTCACAGAAGTTCCTCACACAAGAGGCTATAGAGACCACCGAGAACAAGTGGGATGATCTATGTGCTCCAGCAGCTTGGGTACAAGGTGACACACTACTAGTGATGGGATCAACCTACTCAAGAGTGTTCCCAATATGGATGAGTACAGACCCAAAGAGCGAATCTCCCACTTGGAGTAAGGCCGTTGAGAAGTTTGAGATAGGTGGTTGGGACCCTGCTTTCTTCGTAGATGATGATGAGAGACTATATATGTACACAGGAAGTAGTAATGTCTATCCTCTTTATGGTATTGAGCTCAATCGCCAGACACTACAACCAATAGGCACACGTAAGGAGTTACTACTCCCGAACTACAACAAGATAGGTTGGCATCGCTTTGGTGAGCATATGACAAACACCTTCCTCACAGGCTTTATGGAGGGTGCATGGATGACTAAGCATAACAATAAATACTATCTTCAGTGGGGAGGACCAGGTTCAGAGATGAGCCACTATGCAGATGGATATGCAGTGGGAGAGTCACCACTTGGACCATTCACCCACCACTCCCTACCACTGAGTATGAAGGCAGGAGGATTTGCTCGCGGTGCAGGTCACGGCTCTACCTTCCAAGATAATTGGAATAACTATTGGCACACCTCAACGATGATAATTTGCACCAAGAATAACTTCGAACGTCGCCTCGGGCTTTGGCCTGCAGGGTTTGACAAAGAGGGTATCATGTACTGCAATACAGCCTTTGGAGACTACCCACACTATCTTCCAAAAGGAGAGAGTGATCATCTAGAGAGCCAGTTTACGGGATGGATGCTCTTGAACTACAACAAGCCAGTTAGAGTATCTTCAACCTATGGTTCACACTACGCCAATGCTTCTGTTGATGAGAGTATCAAGAGCTACTGGTCAGCAGCCAGCGCAGAGAAAGGTGAGTGGATAGAGTCAGACCTGGGTGAGATATCGACAGTAAACGCCATACAGATTAACTATGCTGACCAAGATGCTGAATTTAGGGGCAAGAGGTTGGACCTTTATCACCAATATGAGATATACTCATCTTTAGATGGTAAGAAGTGGAGTAAGATCGTCGACAAGAGCAAAAACAAAAGTGATGTTCCTCACGACTACATAGAACTCACTAAACCGATCAAAGCTAGGTATATCAAGATGGTAAATATACATATGCCAACTGGAAAGTTTGCAATCTCTGGTCTACGTGTATTTGGTATGGGCTCTGGCCAGAAACCATCTAAGGTTGATGAGTTCATAGTACTTAGAGGTGATACTGACAAGCGTAGCTGTTGGATAAGATGGAAACCAGTAGAGGCTGCTTATGCATATAATATATATATTGGGCTCTCTCCTGATAAGCTATATAACTCTGTGATGGTGTACAACGATAATGAGTACTACTATCATGGAATGGACAAGGATAAACCATACTACTTCGCTATTGAGGCGATAAATGAGAATGGCACATCTGAGTGGAGCTACGGTAGAGCTGAATAGAGATCAATAATGACACTATTTACGAAAGTAGCAGGTTCATCCGATAAGGGTGCTCCTGCTACTTTCGTATTATTGTGGTGATAACACCACTCAAAGCAATATTGAGTAAAACCCTACTCAATTTAATTCCTATGAAATATATAATAATGTAGAGTATGAGAATTTAGACCAACAAAGCATAGATGTTTAAATATATTGATTTATATTTGTGAAAAGAATAATTTATTTACCATATAAAGACAACTAGAGTAAATTAATTATGAATCTAGAATTATCATTGAAAGCTTTTTGCGAACAACAGACCATGTAAATAAGTTATGCAATATCTATTTGATATAGCAGCTACCCAGGAAAAGTCAATGGGCTTAAGAATATTAGTCTCTAATAGATACCAAATCGTCATTGTTTAATTTATGAATAGTGAAAGAACAGTTGTTGATGGAGTCAGAAATGGTTCATACAAAGATTTTCAATCCTTGTATGAGAAATATGCACCCATACTACATCCATTTGTTTATGGATTGACAAGATCGCAATCTATAACCAATGATATAGTACAAGACACTTTTATTAAAATATGGGTCAATCGCACACAGATAGACCCTACCCTATCCTTCAAATCTTATCTTTTCAAGATAGCCCGCAATCAAGTTATTGATGAGTTCAGACGTAAGATGAGTAATCCTCTTTTTGAAGATTATCTTTTGTATTGTGAGAGCCCAGAGTTATCAGATAGCCCAACAGATAAGGGGATTGACTACGACGAGTTTATCCTAAGACTTGAAATAGCTAAGAGTAAGCTTCAACCTCGACAGCGTGAGATATTCGAGTTGAGTAAGGAACAAGGATTACCAGCTAAGGAGATAGCTCAGAAAATAAATGTAACTGAGCAATCTATATATAATCAACTATCACTTTCACTACAGATATTAAGAGAAGAGATGGGGCCATATCTACCCCTTTTCATCATACTATTTGGTTAGAAAACCTTCGGCTTGTTTCGAAGGTTTTTTTATTATCAAAACACACCAATAGTTAAAATATATAAAATATCATGGTTTGATAGTTAGATTATATGATCACTACCGTAATAACATTAGATAAAAGATGTATGACATGAAAGATCCGATATATAGTTTACTACAAAAATATATCAACAATACAATAACAGCAGATGAGCGTGAGATACTAAGATCAATGATGGATGGTATGTCGCAAGAAGATCTCTCTGAGGTTATAGCTAGAGTATGGGAGGATTATGAGCCAACTACTATTGGGGAATATAAATCCTTTGAGGAGTTTGACAAGAGACTAAGACCTCAAACTAGCAAAGGAGTAATTATCTCTCCACTTTGGAGATCTATATTAAAAGTTGCGGCTATAGTTGCAATACCTCTTTCATTAGGATTAACTGCCTATATGTATAAGCAAGTATCTTCAATGAGAGACCATTTAGAGAGAAACTTCGTATTCTCAACAAAAAGTGGTGACTGCTCCGAGGTACTCCTACCTGATGGGACGAAAGTTATTTTGAACTCAGCCTCAACCCTGAGTTACCCAGCAGACTATGGTATGAATGAGAGAAAAGTATATCTCTCAGGTGAGGCTTTTCTGGATGTGAAGAAAGATAGTATCCGCTCATTTATTGTTGACCTCGAGAAGCTTCAGATCAGAGTTCTAGGCACAACCTTCAATATAAAGGCTTATGCTGACTCTGACCTTATTGAGACAACATTGATAGAGGGTTCTGTGGAGATTGCCACATGTAACAATAGGCGTGTAATACTAGAGCCAAATGAAAAAGCATCATACTCAAAGACAAGTGGTGGTCTATGGCGTGAAAATAGTGAGGTTATCTACGAGAAGGCATGGCTAGATGGAAGTCTCGTCTTCCGATCATCTTCATTCACAGAGGTACTACTCTCACTAGAGAGATATTATGGATTGAAGATAGAGGTGAGTGGAAAGATCCCTAAAGAGAAGTTCACTGGACATATAAAAGAGAAAAACATATGGACTGTACTTCAAATGCTTCAGAACCACTACCCTTTTAGCTATGAGAGAAACTACGATACAATATTTATAAGCATGAAATAAGTAACCCTAAATAATTAACCCTTAAATACCGTATAAGAATGAATTAAAAAAGACAATTCTAATACCCTGTTTAGCATTATAAACAGATTGAAAACACTTTATTAACTAATACTTTTAATCACTCTATTATGAAGAACACAGAAAGAAAAAGAGATTTCTCTCTTTTCTACATTCTACTCCTGATTCTTGCCATATTACTTCCTAAAGGAGAGCTAGTGGCACAAAGTAAGGATGTCTCAGTCTCAGTGGTAAATACTACATTAAAACAGTTATTTGACCAAATTGAAAAGAGTACAGTATACAGATTCGCATATCTGGACAATGTACTTCCAGCAGAGAATGATGTTACGATTTCTGTAAATAATGAATCAATAGACTCATTCCTTGACCAAGTGTTAAGCTCACGTGGTTTGACATACTCTAAAACAGGGAATACATTCTCTATCAGCAAGAGAACAGCTACCGTTAGACGTAATGTTGCCATTTCGGGTGTTGTAAAAGACCCAGCAGGAGAGCCAGTTATTGGAGCTAATGTTATAGTAAATGGAACAACAACAGGAACAGTAACTGACTACGATGGAAACTTCTCTTTGGAGGTACCTGAGAATTCAAGATTAAAGATCTCATACATTGGTATGGCTGATATGCTTGTTGATACAAGAGGTAAGAACTACCTTAATGTAAAGATGAGTGATGACTCAAAGGCTCTTGAAGAGGTTGTAGTTGTTGGATATGGTGTTCAGAAGAAAGAGTCACTTACTGGCTCAATGAACGTTGTTAGCAGCAATAAACTAAAAGATGTAACTGCACCGACAGTTGAGAATATGCTTAGCGGTAAGGCTCCTGGGGTAAATGTGGCATCAGGATCTGGTCGTCCAGGTGAGGCTGCGGCAATTGTAATTCGTGGTAAATCAACTATCAATGGTAGTACGGACCCTCTATGGGTTGTGGATGGTGTTATTGTAGGAACAAACTCAGGGACACTTAACCCAGCTGATATTGAGTCTATTTCTATTCTTAAAGATGCTTCTTCTACTGCTATCTATGGTTCACAAGGTGCCAATGGTGTTGTTCTTGTAACAACTAAAAAGGGTGTTGCAGGAAAAGCTACAGTGCAGGTAGATGCTAAGATGGCTGCTACATTCCTTAACAGTGGTAATTTTGAGGTAATGGATGGCGCTGAACTATATGACTACTATAAAACTTTTGCTAACCAATCAACTATTAACTTCCCAAGATGGAATGAGGATCTAAGAAACTCAAACTTCAACTGGTGGGATAATGCTACAAAAACTGGTTTAGCTCAAGACTATAATATCTCTATCATGGGTGGTGTGGAGAATATGAAAACATTCTTCTCTTTAGGACTTTATGATGAGACTGGTGCTGTTAAGGGTTACGATTTTAACCGTTATAGCTTCAGATTTAAAACGGACTATACTCCAAAGAAATGGCTTACTATCAAACCTCAAGTGAGTGGTTCGATGAAGCAGGTTGATAACAAAGAGCACTCTGTTAGTGCTATGTATCTTAACCTACCATGGGATAGCCCATATAAAGAGGATGGAACACTTGTTGGTAATGCACCTAACCCTACATGGGTAAACACAACTGGATCTAACTATTTGTACGATCTTCAATGGAACTTTAGTAACTCTAAGACCTATGACTTCATGGGAGGTTTTGATTTTGATTTGAACCTAACGAAGAATCTTACTTTCAGATCTATAAACAACTACAAGTACACAAACTATAGCTCTGTTACATATTCAGATCCTAGATCATCAAGTGCTCTTTCTGTTAATGGTCGTATTAATGACTATCAATACATCTCAACAAGAATGTATACCAACCAACTTTTGCAATATAGCAACCGTTTTGGTAAGCATGATGTGAACGGTATACTAGCCTATGAGTGGAACGAGTCATCAGTTAAGGCCAACCGCGGTATTGCTACTGGATTTGCTCCAGGATTTGAGGTGGCTGATGTAGCTGCTGTTCCTGAGAAGGTGGGTAGTTCAATCAATGAGTGGGCTGTACAGTCTGTTCTTTTCAGAGGAAACTACAACTATGACAACAGATACTTAGGAGAGGTGTCATTCAGACGTGATGGTGCATCAAACTTTGGAGACAATGCAAAGTATGGTAACTTCTTCTCTGTGAGTGGTGGTTGGTTGATCAACCGCGAGAATTTCTTTAGTGCTGAATGGGTTGACCAATTAAAACTTAGAGCTAGTTACGGTTCTGTAGGTAACAGACCTGGAGACTACTATGGTCACTACACACTTTACTCTCTTTCTGGTAAATATAATGAGATGCCAGGTGCTATTATCTCTCAACCAGGTAATGCTGATATGACATGGGAGAAGACCTACACAGCAGGTGTTGGTGTTGACTTTAGAATGTTCAGACGTTATAACTTCACTTTTGACTACTACGATAAAAACACCACTGACCTACTCTACAGAGTTACTCTGCCTGGTATTATCGGTGTATCGAGCAGATGGCAGAATGTGGGAAGCCTTAAGAATAGAGGTTTCGAATTTACTGCCTCAGCTGACATTATCAACAAGAACGATTTCTTCTGGAGTGTTGAGGCTAATATTGGTCTAAACAGAAATGAGATATCGGAGCTTTATGGTGGTAAATCAGAGGTTATAGTGGGTGATGGTACTGGTATTGCAGGCTCGGCTAACAAGATCTGGAAACCAGGATTAGATTCTGACACATGGTATTTGACTGAATGGGCAGGTGTGGATCCAGCAAATGGTGACCCTCTATGGTTCATGACAGATGAGAATGGTAACCGTGTTAAGACCAACGATTATGGTCAGGCTTCTAAAAACCCTGTTGCTTGTGGTAGCTATACTCCAGACTTCTTTGGTGGATTCTCTACATACTTTAGCTGGAAAAACCTTGACCTAAGTGCCAACTTCACTTACTCTGTGGGTGGTGATATCTACAACTACTCAAGAGCTGAATTTGACTCAGATGGAGCTTATACTGACAGAAACCAGATGAAGCTACAAAAAGGATGGTCTCGTTGGGAGAAAGAGGGAGATGTAGCAACTCACCCATTAGCAAGATATAACAACAACTCAAACTCACAAAAAGCTTCTTCTAGATTCTTGGAAGATGGTAGTTACTTGAAGTTGAGAAATGTGACTGTATCATATAATTTAGCACTACCTAAATGGCATATCCAGAACATTAAGCTCTTCGCCTCTGGTGAGAACTTGTTCACTATAACTAAGTTCTCTGGCGTTGACCCTGAGATCCCGCCATATGATGGTAAGATTACTGGTGTTGCTACAACAGTTTATCCATCAACGCGAAAAGTTGTATTTGGTTTGAGTTTAACCCTTTGATACCTTGAAAAATGAAGAAGAAGAATATATTACTATATAGCGCATTATTATCGGCAGCTTTGACATCATGCGATCTTCAAAGGCTACCTTATGACAGATATACAGAGGAGGATATTATGGCTGATAAGGTAACAGCCGTGGATATATTGCTCAATGGTGCTTATGGTCAACTAAGAGATTGGTCTGATGTTATGCACCGTGTAGGAGAGTATGCTGGAGACAACATCATGATTCGTGGTACTTCCACTGATGCTTTCTACTCATTTATATCTTACAGACATACTCCAGACAACTATCGTCTCAATACATTTTGGAATAATAGCTATAAGGTTATTTCACAAACAAGTGGCCTGATGGGTATGATTAATCCAGGAGAGGATGCTAAGCTACAACAGAAACTTGGTGAGGCTTACTACCTAAGAGGTATGACCTATTTCTATCTTTGTAGAGCATATGGTCGTCCATACTCACAATCACCAGAGACAAATCTGGGTGTTCCGATTGTTAATGGTATTCCTGATGATCTGGATAATATGAAGCTACCAGATAGAACTACAGTTGAGAAGAGCTATCGTCAAGCTATCAATGATTTGAGAACTGCTGAGGCTTTGATGAACGAAGATCGCACTGCTGCTTATGCTACAAAATATGCTGCACAGGCTATGTTATCTAGGATATATATGTACATGAGTGGTACTTGGGATAACCCAAATACAATGTATGCTGACTCGAGTATATACTACGCCAAGCAAGTTGTTGAGAGCGGAAAGTATAAAATGCTTCCTCGCGAGACATTTATGAAATTCAATAGCTATGCTCCTGATGCACCAAGCCAGACAGAGACTATCTTTGCTGTTAAACGTGTATCTTCAGAATATTCTGGTTATGACCACTACTACGGCATTGGTGGTATGTACTCAAATATTGATGGTATGGGTTGGGGTGAGATGTATGCTAGTCATAAGTATCTTACTTTGCTTAACAAGAATGGTAAAGGCAAGGATGCTCGTTCTGCATTTATATCCCCTCAATACACTCTAGATGATAAGGGAAATAAGACTCCTGCTTTCAGAGTTGTTGTTCCAACTTATGACAAGGGTAATGTAGTAAGTGGATATAAGTATATTCAAGCATCTATCAGCGAAGAGGGTGGTTCTGTATATGCTATCTATAAAGAGACTATAGATGATAAAGAGACTACATTCAAATCTAAACTGACTATTGTTAGTGAGGAGGACCAGACATACAGCTTTGTTTATGAGATAGACAATAAGGAGTACACTGGCGAGAGAGACTACGTGATGTTACTCAACCGTGTATATCCTATGTTCTACATAACTAAATGTTCTCTTCAAGATGGCGAATCACAGCTACACTCTCCTATTATCTCTCGTCTTGCAGAGATGTATCTAAACATGGCTGAGTGTTATGCCAAGAAGGGTGACTATGCGAATGCTTTGAGTGAGCTTAACGTTGTTCGTGAGAGATCACTTCCTGGATTTGGTTACCAGTCATTGGATGTAACTAACGCTGCGGAGAGAATCGGTGAGGAGAGACAGTTGGAGATGGCTTTTGAGGCAGATAGAAGTTATGATGTTTACCGTAATGGTGGAACGTTGACACGCCACTATCCTGGTCCTCATGGATCATTAGACGAATATCCTGCTTCACACCCTCGTGTCGTGCAGTATATCCCTCAAGAACAGATAAATGCTTATAACAGTATAGGATCAACATTAACACAAAACCCTAATTAATGACAAGTAAGGTTGTCATTAAATATTAACTATTTAATTATCAATTACAATGAAGAAGATTTGTTTCTTACTGACACTTATCCAATGTTTAATTTTCAGCTCTTGTTCTGAACCCGTTACTAAGAATGTTTCGGATAAGGGTACTAAATGGTCATGGGATCAAGGTACAATCGTGGTGGAAGAGCCAGTTCGTAATGCTGGACAGAAGAGTGTAATTGGACTTACAACACCAAAGATGGATGGTGTGCGTGTAGCATTTGTTGGTCTAGGTATGAGAGGACCAGGTGCGGTAAAACGTTTTACTCATATCCCAGGTGTGGAGATCGTAGCTCTTTGTGATTTCTACGAAGAGAGCGCTGAGAATTGTCAGAAATATCTTAAAGAGGCTTCTATGCCTAAAGCAGCTGTCTATTCAGGCGAGAATGGGTATCAAGAGCTTTGCAAAAGAGATGATATTGACTTGGTGTACATCGCTACTGACTGGTTGCATCACTACACTGTAGCTGAAGCGGCTATGAAGAGTGGCAAGCACGTGGCTATTGAAGTTCCTTCTGCAATGACTTTGAAGGAGTGTTGGTCATTAGTTGATCTAAGTGAGACAACACGTCAACACTGCTTTATCCTTGAGAACTGTTGCTATGACTGGTATGAGATGAATACCTTGAATATGGCTCAACAGGGAGTATTCGGAGAGGTTATTCGTGCTCAAGGTGCTTACATTCACAACCTTGAACCATTCTGGGATTACTACTGGAAAAAGGATAGCACAGACCAACTTGGTTGGAGACTTGAGTATAACATGAAACACCGTGGTGATGTTTATGCAACTCACGGATTGGGCCCTGTAGCTCAAGCTTTGGATATTCACCGTGGTGATCGTCTAAAAACTTTGGTTGCTATGGATACTAAATCAGTAATTGGTAAAGAGCTTGTTGAGGAGCGCACAGGAAAACCATGTGAGGATTTCCGTAATGGTGATCACACAACGACTATGATCCGTACTGAGAATGGTAAAGTGATTGAGATCCAACACAACGTTATGACACCTCAACCATACAACCGTCTATATCAACTAACGGGAACTAAAGGTTTTGCAAACAAGTATCCAACTCAAGGATATGCACTAGACGCATCACAGATGGAGGCTTCAGGTGTACCTGTAGTTGACAAACTAGACTCACACAGCTTCATGAAGAAAGATGACATGGATGCATTGGTTGCTAAATATAGACACCCTATCTTGGTTAAGTATGGTGAGATGGCTAAAAAAGTAGGTGGACACGGCGGTATGGACTTTATCATGGATGCACGTTTGATCTACTGTCTTCAGAATGGACTTCCTCTAGATATGGATGTTTATGACCTTGCTGAGTGGTGTTGTTTGGCTGAACTAGGCGAATTGTCTATGGATAATAATTGTGCTGCAGTTGCATTCCCTGACTTTACTCGTGGCGAATGGAATCGCGTAAAAGGATACAAACATGCATTTGCAACTCCAGAGGATGAGGCGATAGCTGAGCAGAAAGCTGAAGCTTTCACTGCTGCGCTTAAAGCTCGTGGTGCAAATGATTGGAAATAATAAGGAGTATAAGAATAGATAGTGTTTTTTATAGAGCGATCTAGCTTAGTCTATATGATGAAGCTAGATCGCTCTTCTTATATATATGTACTAAATATATAAACTATAGCTATAGCTAGGTTGTTAGGTTGATAAACATATTTAACAGTTATGGATTTAAATCTATTCACCCCTGCCCTACTAATGACAATAGTGGAGGGTAGTGCCCTATTAATAGGACTTTTCTTCACCCTCTACAATAATCATCAAAACAAGAAGAGACTATCATTTATATTTAGTTTCTCCGGAGGTATGATGTTGTTTGCTGCTTTTGTTAAGTTCTTTCCATCCTCTATCAACACCTTTGAGACTCTATACGATTATAGATATGCTTTAATATTTGCCTCTTTATCATTTTTTCTTGGATTACTGATAACTGCTCCCTTAGATATCATTATTACACGCAAGCAGCACTCAATAGAGGCTGATAGGACAAGTAAACAGGAGTATAATATCTATATCCTTCTGTTAACCTCTTTGATATTTCACAATTTCTTAGAGGGTATTGCTACATATATTTCATTCTTGGAGGGTAAGAGTATAGCACTCGTTGTCGTGGCATCACTTGTGGCTCACAATATTCCTGAGGGAGCATTGATATCCTTGATTGTATATAAGAGGAGTAAAAGCCGCATAAAAGCTATAAAGTATTGTTTACTAACTGGGCTAACTGGACCACTAGGTGCTGTTGTCTCTGCTATAATCTTACCATCAGATATGTCGATAGAGTATCTAGGAGTAGTAAAGGCTCTTCTTGCAGGTATATTAGTTAATACTGCTTTGAGTGAGCTGATATTACCAAATGCTTGCGACTATGACAAACAGAGTATATCTAAAAAGGGCATTATCCTAGGAATGATATTTATGAGTCTGTTATTAATTGTATCGTAGACTGCTCCAGTAGATGGTTGTTTATTCATTCAACAACTCATCAACACTATGTTATTCAATAGCCTAGCTATAAAAGCTAAAGGATATCCCTCGATATATAATATCAATGGGATATCCTTTCTTTAATTTAGTAATTTAACCACTCTTTGAACATCGTCAGCTTCTCACGACTAATAGTAACTGGTACTTTTGACTGTGGGTTGAGATGTACATATAACTTATTATTGAAGTAGGGCTCAACCTTAACTATCGAATCTATTGAGATGATCGATTGTCGGTTAGCTCTAAAGAATTTGTTGGGGTCTAACTGCTCTGTTAGTTTATCCAGAGTTAGATCTACGACTAGCTCTTTACCTTGAAGAGTTACTGCTGTTGTTATTCTATTCTCAGAATAGAAGTAAGCAATGTGATCTACTTGGAGAGTTATATAGTTGTCTGATCTATATATCAGAAACCTTGTTCTATATCTCTTCTTACTAGGGAGTGATATCGTGTCAAGAATATTATTTAGATACTCCTGTCTATCATCCTCTCGTAGAAAAAGTGTCTCGTACTTCTCGATGGCCTCAATTAACCTCTCCTGCTTAATCGGCTTGAGTATATAATCAATGCTATTAACCTGAAAGGCTTGAATGGCATATTCATCATAGGCAGTGGTGAATATTATTATTGATGAGGGTCTTGCTTGAGAGATAAAGTCGAATGAGTTTCCATCTGAGAGGTGGATATCAAGAAAAATAAGATCTGGGTGGTCATTATTTGCAAACCATTCAATAGCATCGTTTACACTTCCCGATATTATCTCTACCCTCCATTCTGGTCGTCCCTTCTCTATCATTGACTTGAGTAGCCTAGCTGCAGGCTTCTCGTCTTCTATTATTACTGCAAATATATTATTCATATATAGTAGGAACTTTTACTGTGAATTGGTTCTCATCACAAATGACTTGAATATCTCTTCCCATTATAAGCTGAGACCTATTGGATAGGTTCTTTAGCCCTGTACCCGACTCCTCAACACTGTGCTTCTTACTTAGAGTATTACTTACCACGAGGTTATTATCAGAAATAGATATTGTTATTTTCATGGGTTTACTCTCTGAAATAACATTATGCTTTATGACATTCTCGATAAGAAGCTGAAGTGTTAGTGGTGGTACTTGAGCCTCAAGATAGCTATCTGGGATATCAATATCAACAGTTATATAGTCACCAATTCTGACTCTATGAAGAAAAATATATGAGTTCATAAAACTCAACTCTTGATTGATTGAAATTAGCATCTTATCTTGACATTGCAATACATATCTATAAGCATCTGAAAGATTACAGGTGAACCTAACAGCATTTGTTGGATCATACTCTATCTCTGCAATAAGAGTATTGAGACTATTAAACAGGAAGTGTGGGTTTAACTGCCTCTGAAGAGCTACATACTTAGCCTTATTATTCTCCTCATGAAGCCTTGCTGTCTCTTGTCTAATACGCATATTCTGTATTACTGAGTGATTAATAACCAATAGTGCAACAATAATAAGCTCTAATAGCCATAGTATGATTAGTACCCTCTGACCTCCGTTAGGGAAAGTGTGTGGTCTCTCTACACCTACGAGCATCTTGGCTAATACGATTAGTATGTAGTTTGAGAAAAGCAATACAACAGCCACACAGAAATATAGCAGTACCATCCTCCAGCGCTGAACCATATAGTATCCTACCCAGCGACTAAGACGAATAATCAGGAAGCCAACTATATTAAATGCACCAATAAAGAATATATACCCCCAAAAGAACTCTGAGAGGAGAATTGCGTCGGCTCGTAGGTTAGTGGCGTTTGACAACATCAAATATGCCAATAGACCTAAAGTCGAGAACAGGAGTATATGAATCAGATTTGTTCTAATCAAGCTCAGTTTATTGTCTATCTGCATTGAGTAACTCTATTATTGGATTTAGTCACAAATGTAACTATTTTAGGTATTAAGTAGTTGGATTTGTATAATCATAAGAAAAAGATAGGGGTTTGACCTATAAATGCTCTAGCCTCACCCCTATCTTCCACTCATAAACTAATCAAACAACACTTATATACAATCATAGATTACTCTACGTTGTATGCATTTAGAGCTCTTTGTAGTTCTGCAAGAGAGATCTGCATAGATAACTTTGCTTGAACATAATTGACCTCTGTATTAAACCTATACAATTGAGCATCAATCACCTCAACAATTGACACTTTCCCTTCATTATATCTCTCTATGGATTTCTGCTCATTCTCTTGAGCTTTATCGAGAGAGTTACTAGTGATCTCAACGATCTTAACCGATTCATTGAGGTTCTTCTTGGAGTTTTCTATCTCAAGCTCACTCTTATCTTTAACCTTCTCTAGGTTATCCTGAGCTATTGCTACCTGATAGTTATATGCACGTTTGTCACTGCGTCTTTTGCCCCAATGAAAAATAGGTACGGATATCTTTGCATATATTGCATAGTTAGGATCTAGGTCACTCTTAAAGTTGTAACCTGGAGATGAGTAGCTACCTTCAGCTCCAACAAGTAGTTGTGGCTTATACTTAGAGTCGTTAATCTTTAGAGCACTCTTCTGAATCTCTATATTATCATAAGCCATACGTATATCTGCCCTCTCTTCAATCTCACCACTAGATATTAGTGTTGGATCAATGGATGGTGATATCTGTTGGTCGATGGTAATATCACTATCTAGGTCATTGCCTATAAGTGAGTTTAGAGCCATTCTATTGGAAGTAGCTTCGTTTTTCGACTTTAGTAGCTGATAGTGACTATTATTTAGGTTAACCTCAACCATTAGTAGGTCTTGAGGATCAGCTATTCCAACCTCAACCCTATCCTTAACAATCTCTTGAAGCCTCTTTATCGACTCATACGAAGAGTTGAAGATGGATAGAAGCTCAACACTTGCAACGCAACTCCAATACTGAACATCAGTCTGAAAGCAGACCTCAGAACGAACCATATCGAATCTATTTGAGGATAATGATTGTTGTTGCTCTGCTTGTTTTATTGATGCTAATACTCTTCCTCCTGTATAGAGAGGCTGCATAAGAGATAGAGCAGCTCCATATTGCATCTCCTGACCTCTAAATGATAATGGAGTGGGTAGAGAAGGCATCTCTAGAGATAGCTCCATTGGGTTTCCTGTATATCCAAAGTTTGCTGAGCCATCAATCTTTGGCTTTAGATCATCCTTTGCTGACTTGACTAACTCCATACTAGCTGAAATGCTCTTTTGAGCTGACTTCAGATCATGGTTATATTCAAGTGCCATTTTACGATACTCATCAAGTAGCGGATTATTACTCTCTGCACTAACGTTATATATTGTTGTAAAGAGAGCTATCATTATGGTTATATTTCTGATCATTTGCTGATTTTTACTTTGTGAAATATTGAGTATAACGCAGGTGTAATAAATAGTGTGAGTGCAGTTGCAAAGGTCAATCCAAAGATTATAGTTGCAGCCATACCTCCAAAAACAATATCAAAGAGTAGCGGAACCATACCAAATATTGTTGTAATCGCCGCCATTAATACTGGACGAGTACGAGAGACTGTAGCCTCAACAATAGCGTATACCTTATCGTGACCAGCACGTCGCTGCACATTAATCTCATCAATAAGTACAATGACATTCTTTATTATCATACCTAATAGACCTAGCCAACCGGCAATAGGGAAGAAACCAAATTCAAATCCTGTTAAAAGTAGACCTATCGACACACCTATCAGAGATAGAGGTAGTATTAATATGATCACTATTGGATCCTTAAAGTTGCTAAATAGGGCTACAAGAATAACAAATAGCATTATGAATGCTAGTGGGAAATACTTTGAAAGAGCTTGAAGTCCCTCAGCTTGATCTTTGAATTGTGAATCCCAAAATAGTCTATACCCTTCTGGCAAAACTATAGACTCAATCTCATCACGTATCTCGGAGTGTACCTCTGCCATGGTAGATCCGTCCCTCACTCCACACATCGCAGCCATAGATAGCTGTCTATTGTATGTTCTAACTTGAGGGAACTCCCATGAAGTCTCTATGCCCTTAATAGCTTGTGAAAGGGGTGCTGAGGATTCTCCATTCCAGATGGAGAAATTAGCCAAGGCATCTTGAGTATCAATCTCTATATTTGATGACTTAAGAAGTACTGCTACCTTATCTTCATTATCACGGTATATACCAATAGGAGTACCATCATTGATGGACTTAACAGACTCCATCATCTGAGATTTGGTGATTCCCAATACACCTGCTTTTAGTGGATCATAGATAGGACGAACAACCATAGTCATACTACCCCACTCATTACGAGCATCTACAACCTTAGGGTTCTTACGCATGATATCTATCGATAGGCCAACAAGAGAGTCCAATACAGCAGCATCAGGGCCTAAGAAACGAGCCTCGATTAGTGCTTCATTGAGTGGGCTCAGCTCAAATCTATTTACTTTTAGTAGAGGTTCGGGAAATAGTACTCTGATTGAGTCTTGTAGCTTACGATTGAGTTGTCGTGCATGTTCTGTTGATTGACACTTAACAAGTAGTTGTGCATAATTAGATTGAGGTCCAAATGAAGTTCCAGATAGATAATATCTTGGAGCTGTTCTACCAACAAAATTGGATACGGACTCAGTCTCCTCAAACCCTTGAATATAGCTAGATATCTCATAGGCCATCTTATCAGTCTTCTCAATCTTAACTCCCTCTGGCAACCACATATCTATTGTGAAATATTGCTTATCGAGTGGTGGTACAAAAACCTTTGGTATAAACTTAAATCCAAAAGCAGAGATGACCATAAGTACTAGAACTGAAGTAACTGAGATGTATTTATGGCGAATAATAAATCTAAGAGATGCTCTAAAATGGTCATATATCTTACCAGAATAAGGATCAGAATTTATCTCATTAGGACGAGGACGACGAACAAACTCCTGAATGAAGTATGGAGTTTGGGTAAGAGCGAAAACCCAACTAAACATTAGAGAAAGAGCAATTACTATCACCAAAGATGAGAGTAGCTCCCCTGTAATGTGTGGAGAGAAGTAGATGGGTAGAAATGTTAAGATTGCAATCACTGTAGCTGCAAGAAGTGGTAGGGCTGTTGAACTACATGCATTCAATATTGCAACCCTCTTTCGCATTCCTCTCTGCATATTTATCAAAGCAGAATCAGAAACTACAATAGCATTGTCTACCAACATACCCATAGCAATGATTATTGCAGCAAGTGACATCCTCTGTAAAGCTATGCCATTAGCTAGCATAACAATCAGTGTGGCTAATATGGAGAAGACCAATCCACTACCAACCAAGAGTCCATTCTTAAAACCAATAAAAAAGAGTAGTATTGCAACTACAGTAACGACAGAGATAATGAGGTTTAAAATAAAACCATCATTTGCAACTGCAGACTCATGTCCTTGGTCATATATTGGTGTAAGCTCGTAGCCCTCAGGCATATTATTATTTAGTTGAGCTACGCACTTTTCAACAAGTGATGCCATCTCTACAACATTACCAGTTGGAACAGTAGATATAGCAATACCTATAGCAGACTCACCATCCACTCTCATCATATTGGATGTTGGAGTCTTATAGCTCTCTCTAATTTCGGCTATATCAGATAGTTTCACCTGCTCACCTTTACGCGAAACAACAGTCAGAGAGCTGATATCCTCTAACGAGTAGAAGTTTCCCGTTGACTCTATCCTCACCCTACTCTCGGTTGTCTCTATAGCACCAGCATCAACTATACTATTCTGTGCATCAAAGGCTCTTTTTATATCTGCCGTAGTTATACCACTCTGCGAGATAAGTGAAGGGCTTATTACTACATCTATGGTGGGTGTTTGGACCCCATATACCTCTACCTTAGCTACATCTTTAATACTTAGTATCTCGTTCTTTATGAGCTTAGCTTGTTGATATAGCTCTCTTGAAGAGCGTCCCTTACCAGTCAAACCATAGAATACACCTAGTACATCACCGAAGTCGTCATTGACAACCGAGGTTGATGCTCCAGCTGGTAGCTTACTCTGTACATCGCCCACTTTCCTACGTAGTTTATCCCAAAGCTGCTGCATTTGATCAGCTCTAATCTCTTTTTTTACGTATACAGTTATCTTTGAAAGACCAGCACGATTCTCTGTTTTTGTATAGTACAACTCCCCTAATGACTGAATAGACTCCTCCAAGATATCAGTAACTTGAGTTCTCACCTCTGAGGGTGATGCTCCAGGATAGGATGTAAGTACTACTGCTTGCTTGATCGTGAAAGGAGCATCTTCTAATTTACCCATCTTAATATATGAGAAAATCCCCCCTAAAGTGACCAATATAAGAAGAAGAGATGTGACAGACTTGTTCTTCAAAAAATATATAACGAATTTCATAACCCTGCTTTTGTTAATTGATTATCAATATATAACTCTCCTTGCTGTGTTGTTACTCCTCTAACTATTACATGAAGCATCAATCTTCTATCACATAATCTATTGTTATGTGTAGATAATTCAGATGGAAATAGAATGTTAATAAGATACTCCCCAATGAGTTCCTCAATAAACTCAGAATATATATCTTCTCTAATACCTCCCATGATTATTGTTGTGCAAACACTATCCCCACACTGTTTTGCAAAATGAGCTATCTTCCGTTTAATGTAATCGAACGTATCAAAATAGATCTTAGATATATCATGTAAGTGTTGATGATTATTCATCTCAGCAACTATACAAGTAATTTCATAGCAGTGTAAAAGATAATCTAGAAGGTTATTACTATTTATTGAAAATAGCCTCCTGCTATCAATTTGATGCTCTACACAAAGCTGAACAAGATTTTCCTTTGTCCCGAAATATTCATATAGTGTTCTCTTAGACAATCTCAAATCTTGAGCAATGCGATCCATAGAAGTGGCTTTTATACCATCTCTACAAAAAAGATCTATGCTATTTACTATTACCTGCTCTCTCATTTTACTACCTCTACGCAAGAACCCTCTGATAGGAATCTGACTCCACTAACTGCTACTACCTCTCCACTCTCTAGTCCCTCAACTATCTCAACTTGACCGTTGGGCATTAGACGACCACTTTTAACTACTCTCTGAGTTACGGTTCCATCATTTACGCACCAAAGAAACTCTCCAACGGTTGGTCTAGTAGATATTGCTGATTGTGGTACTGTAATAATAGTTTTAGGGGACATATCCTCAAACACCAATGAGCCTGACATTCCTGGTAGTAGTGAGAGGTCCCTATTTGGAAGGAGTGCTGTCAATAAATAAGATAGATTATTGCTTGTTGTATTCTTTGATACTTCAACTACTTTGGCTCTAAAAGTCGAGTCAGGAATAGCATCAAAGATTACATTTACACTCTTGAGCTTACTTGCTTTAAGAGCTATATCCTGACTAACAGGCACCTCAACTCTAATAGTATCTATATTTACGAAAGAGATAATAGGCTCTGTGGGTTTAACCTCTTGAAACTTATCTATGAATATTCTATCGATATACCCATTAAATGGAGCAATTAGCTTAGTATCTGCTAATTCGTTAGTAGTAGTTTCATATGCAGTCTTAGCAGAGATATAATCTGCGTAAACCTTATCATAGCTACTAGCAGAGATATTGTTCTTCTCATATAGTACCTTTATCCTCTCATACTCCATCTTTGCTTGATTGTAAGTAGTCTGCGAACGCTCCTGTCTTATGATAAAGTCTCGAGAGTCTATCTCTGCAATTACATCACCTTTGTGAAAATAGTTTCCGGAGTAGACATTGAACTTACTCACTGGCCCACCTACTCTAAAAGACAAATTAGCAGTATGGTGAGTCTGTGTGATAAAAGAGAAGCTCTTTCTGTTCTCATCAAGCAGAGATTTTGCTACTGATGTTCTAACTACATTGGTTTGCTTCTTACTATTTTCAGAACTACTGCATGAAGCTGTAATCATTGTAATAATAACAGCTATAAGTAATCTACTCATATAAATTATTAATAGTTAATCAGATTATAACATAACCTGATAGGGGTTGATAATTAGTTATATTAATCTCTAAGTGCGGAATGATATTATACCCTAATGGTATTCCTATCTGGACAAATGTAGTAGATAGATCTAACTGACATAAGTAGAAATATACTGAGGCGTAAGAATTGGCAACTGAAACGTATAAAGCACTGAATATGGGGAATAAAAAAGGCCATAGAGATTAAAATCTCTATGGCCTTTTGCTTGATTTTTTGTTATGTCTCAATAGATATTGTGTAATTACTCTATATCAGTTTGTAGTCTAACCTTTATTCTTATCTCGTCATTGATAAACTTATCCTTAAGCTCGGCAAATACACTCTTTGAGGAATAAGTAACTCCCCACTTAGTTCTATCTATATCAAACTCCTCAGATTCGGCATACTGAACTCCATTTTCCATCCAATATTTAGCCATGAATGAGATCTGCTTTATTGAGTCTTTAATAGCAAGGTTACCTGTTACTTGGTGTGTATAGATTGAATCCATAATGGACTTAAGCTCAGTTATTTCAAACTTTGCCGTAGGGTAGTTAGCAACATCAAAGAAATCTGCACTAGCAAGATGTCCTTCAAGTTTTGACTTACCAGTTGACTCAGTAAGGTCTCTGTTGATAATCTTTGTCATATCTATAACAAAAGTACCACCTACAGGTGTGGAATCCTGCATCTGTATATTTCCACTCTTGAGCATTACAATACCATTGTGAGAACCACCAGGTTTAAATCCCTGCCACTCAACTACAGAAAATAAAGTATCAACGGTAATCTCTGTGCCAACGATAGTATTAACAACACCGGCAGTTGTGGCCTCGACGCTCTTTCCTCCTGATGGTGTACAAGCAATCATTAGTGCAGCAAACGAACCCAAAGCAATTAGTTGTTTCATAATCAGCCTCCTTTAGTTTTATATGTTTATGATTTAAGTTTTGTTTTTTATACATATAAAACGTTCTAATGGTGAAAATGTTCTATCAATAGTAAATATATAGATAGATTTCAGATACTATCTTGTAAGTGTTAACCTCACACTAACTCCAAAACTAGAATTAGAGACTGGGAATGCACTTGATGAAACAAGCGGTTTGTTAACCTGCTTGTCATAGAAAGCCCTAAGATTAATTGCTCGACTAAGGGTATAGTCAGCTGATAACTTAAGAACAAAAGCACTTGTTCCACTTGTTGGTTGTGTATATGCCTCCTCGATCTTTCTTATTAAAGATTGGTTAACCCTATAAGATATATCAGCTCTAAACTTCATCTCATTCTTGAATGATGACAACTTACCACCTTTAGCTTTGTAGAAGATCTTTAGGTCAGGTATGTTATACCCCATACCAACAACAACCTCATTTGAAAGTGCCTCGACAATCTGATTAGAACCGATATTAAGAGATAGATTACGAGTATCCTTATACTCGGCCCTAGCTGTTATATTATTCTTAAAGGTCATATCAACACCAATTAGAGGATTGAAACTCTCAGATATATTTACGGATGTTATATCATACATTGATGAAGGTACTGGATTGCCTGATGCAACCTCCTTAATATAACCGAACCCATCCTCACTCTCAAGATAATTACTAAAGGTGTTATAGCTACCAACACCATAGGTACATCTATAGGAGTGTTGAAGATTGAATGTCTTGAACTTCTTTTTAAAGAATCCAATCTGCATTAATCCATCGTAGGTAATACGCCAGTTTGGCAAAAGGCTCAACAAAGATGGGAAAGCAGATAGTCCAACTCTATCAGCACTACGTCCTGAATATGCTGCAATAAATGCAGGAATAAGTACATCTGGTGAGTTAGCATTAACAGGAGTGACGTTAGGGTCGTAGGGTTTTCCTCCTAATATATTACCATCCATAAAACCTCCTGATGGATATGAAGATCTAGCATAGCTACTCTGAAGTCTATTGGCTATTATGGCTCTATTAGATAGAAAACGTTCAAAATTCTCTGATCTATATCCACCTTTTGCATTTGAACCTCTAAGTGAGGTCCTCAAGGCAATAAATGTCATCGTTAGATTTCCACTCTCTATTCGTGGCATACCAGGCACCATAAAGCTTATCTGTGCATTTTGAGTACGCACTCTATTCGCATTAAGTACAACCTTGAATCCTCTAAAGGGCTCAAGGTTTGCTTGTAGCTGGAAATCCTCACTGAAGGTCGACATAGCTGGTGATACTACAGAGTCATTTACAATGAGCCAGTCATTAGCCAGTGCCCTATCTATATAACCCTCCCCAGTGAGACCAAAAGCAAAGTCTAGTCCTGGAGCCATAGCTCCATTATTACCCTTTTGACCGAACATATCACCAACAAATGGCTTAAATGAAGGTAGTATAAGACCGCTACTTCTTCTATAACTCACAGAAGTATTACGTATAAGCATCAATGCTCTGGAGCTATATTGTGCAGTTTTATACCATAGCTTATCGCTATTATCCTGTTTTTGAGATACACGAACTTGAAGCTCACAGTCACTGTCCATTGTTACCTGAATAGAGTTCTGATCTCTAACCTTAAACTTGACAGGAATCACCTTTTTTGTGGAGTCTGCCATCGTAGCCTCAACTCTTATCTCTCTATTATTTAAACTATGTCTAATGACCCTCATCTCCCCTTTTTTGAATCTAAGTTTTTGAGAGTAGACTTTTGTTCTATCAGGCTTTCTTGCCACAGAGCTATTTCCTCTACCCGAGGATGCAAACTTCTTATTTGTTTCTCTAAGGAAGTTTGACTTATTGTATAGATTCTCAAAATTGAGTCGTAAGTCACCTGTGAGGTTTCCGTTATTTTTAAGAATATTACCCAACTCAGTGTCACCCTCTATTGATGCACCCCTATCCCAATTGTAAGTAGATGCATACTTGAAGTTGAGGGTTGTCCAATCAAAAACAGGTATCTTATTTATCGGCACATCCCAAGATAGATTAGCTGCTTGTGCATAGCTATATGGAGTACCAAAGCTAGCTATACTCTGCATAACAGTGTCTTTCCACAATTCATACTCATCAGGAAGGAAGTTCTTACTTACCCTACCATCAGGCTCATCGATTCGTGCATTTGTTCCAGTACGAAGATTAAATTTGATGGTCTTTGTGAAGTCCCAACGAAGATTAAACTCTCTATCCCAAAGGAAATCTTTTCTATATGAAAGAAGAGCATCACTATAAGATCCATCCGAATTGAGGTCTCTTAATTGTGTCTCAAAATAGTACCTATTCATAGAGGTATTAAAAGATATATTCTGAGGCAGATAGTTCAATGTCAAATCCTTGACAGGCACTAAGTATTTTGACTTATTAGTAATCTTAGCGAATGGCACCCACCCTTTATACATAGGTGAATAGTTATATGAAAGGTTACCCCGATAATCTCTTGAGTTCTCGAAAGATACAGAAGGTGAATGTTTATCACTCCCCGTATATGAGTAACTCATAGTTAGATTGGCTGGGTCATATGGCATAGGCTTCTTACTTTGAATATCTATCTTCACCCCAGTCATACTAAAGCTCTTTGACTTCATTACATCCTGAGCACTACTCTTTATAGAGTCTCTCTCTTGGCGAGTTAAAGCCTCCTCTAGAGCCTCAGACATATATATGTCTTGGTCTAATGGATTATACTTTGGTGTACTAACTTGTTCTGAATATGAGTAGTATAGTGGCGCCTTGACCTTAGCTTTACTTGGGAAGAAGCGACCAACATCAACACTTGTTGCCAAGTTATATTGATAAAAGTCATCCAATCTCCTCTCATTAACTGACTGTTCAACTCCACCAAAACCAGCGGTCTCACGGCGACCACTGAAATTCACGTTACCTATGTCAGAGAGAGCTAGGTTCATGGAACCTTGAATAGCCCATCCTCCATCTTCATTAAACTCTGTGAGTCTAAGTTCATTGACCCAAACCTCTCCAGATTTTACAGCTCTTGAGTTATTTCTCACCCCTATCATAATGACTTTCGCTTCTGAAAGAGTAGGGTTACCAACAACGGTGATCTTATTTCTTGGTTTATTTGGATCTGTTGAACTATATGGAGTATTAAAGGTAATAGTTGATCCAGCTTGGCGCTTCTCTCTATTTCTCTCTAACTTAAGATCCGTCCAAACATCAAATGGGAAATCAAACTGATTATTCTCTGGCCATACAATTAGTCTATCATTACTATTATTGTTACTATAACTTCCTTGAGGTGTTATGGCAAGAGGTATTTCATACTCATAGTAGTTATTCTTATAATCCGAGCCCATTCTAATGAATGCGCTAAGCTCTCCACCACGAAGGTCTGTGATGTCATCAATGAAGGCTTCTGCATGGACATGCATCTGCAGCCTCTTGTACTGTCTGACATCTAGTGCACTATTCTTATAAACTGCTCTTGCATCTGCAGGTGCTAAATTAGTAACACGCATAGATAATGACTGCTCATTGAGTTGACGAAGCTGTGGCTGACTAGGGTCAATAATACGAGAGACACCAGGAGGAAGAACATAGTTGACAGGTTCACGTGAGGCATTCTCCTCTATGTTTACAGCAGACACATCAATAGAGGCATCTGTTATTGGTGCATTTGATGCTGTATATAACGCTTGTTCATACTGTCTCCACTCTCCTCGGACTAACTCTAGAGTTGCAAATCTAAGTACTGTCGAGTCTTGGAAGTCAGTCATAAACATCCTCATAAATCGTATAGACTTGAAGTCTCGAATGTTACCTACCACCTTTTGATAGTCTCTAACAGGTATCTTGAACTGGTACCAGTTAACATCCTCTTGCTTACCATTACGAAGAGTAACGCGTGCTGTGCGACGGTCTACAATATAGTTATCCCCAACCTGCATTCTCTCAGGTCTGACCTCTACTTTATATTGGAAGTACCTCTCATAGTCATTTAATGTATTGTCTTGATTTATATCCTCTACATCTGGGGTGACACGTGCAGAGGTTCCATAACTCTCTGTAGAGTTATTACTATCTGGTGAATTACCCTCTGTACCATTATATCTTTTGTATCTCTCTAAAATAGAAACTCTATCACGATCATAGTCACTACCCCTATAATAGTGATAGTTATCTCCTGCTGGGTCATTCAGTGGTGAGAATAGATCTAACTCCCATCTAGCACGAGTCTCTCCTGAAATTACTTGGTTTACTCTATCAAGGTAATCCCTATAAGTGGAGAACTCAAACTCCTCCTCTGTTCTAAGTCCATTAAGACCCACATCCTGATACTTACGAGCTCCTACAGAGTTATCAAATGCATAAACTGTTGACTGTCTACGAGGCACCTTACCCCAATATGTCTGCTCAACCAATGTTTCATCTCCATCTATTGGCATACCATTCTCATAGAACTTCTTACCATCCTTGAGAATATCTTCAGATAGCTCACCAATATTGAAATACAAGTCCCCACCTGTTGAGCGAGCATCATCACTATTTGTAATAAATGGGTCCATCATCCAAAACTCAATATACTCAATATTGCTAGCTTCGAAATCTGTATTATCAAGTTTACGCATCACCCCGCCCCATCTCTGTTGTGGGCTCTGCAATAAACCGTCAGATCCCATATATGTATGATCTAGGTTGTATGGACCTCTCTCATTTGGATAATAAGCCAAGTTAAAGACTGTTTGTGTAGCTGGCTCACCGTAAGCATTCTCCTTATTGGGGAATATTTCTCGTTCTAAGACCTCTCTAACTCTGTGATCAGACAGTTGGTCTCTATCATTCTTTATATGTGTTGGAGTAAGATTTGAATTCTTACGTGTAAATATTGCATCGATATAGTACCATGCAATAAGTGAACGGTTCTTACCATAATAATCTACACCATCATTAGTGGTTCTATTTGAATATAAAGGATTAGGGAGTTCCCAAGGAGTACTAGCTAGACTCCAACTATAAGGATTTCGAAGGTCTATGCTTATCTTAGTTGACTCAAAATCATCAATATATGACACACCCTGCTTCTCCAGTTCCTTAGGGTGGCCTGGAATAAGATGTGCAAACTCTGCATTTAGAGTAAATGATGATGGTACTGTAGCATTTACAAATGGGAGCTTATCCACCACATCTGTAAGCCATTGTGACTGCGTTCTGTATTGGGTATTTAGCCCCCAGATAGTATTACTTATAGACTCATCCCCCATGTTTACTTTCTGTGTTAGGGGACGTTCGTTTAAGTGCATAATAGTTGCACCTAGATTAAAGTTCTCACTGAAAGCATAGCTAGCATCAAGCCCTAAAAGAGTCTTACGCTGCATACTAAACATTGATTGATTCTCGAGCTGAACACTAATAGGAGTTCCTGACTCCAATATCCCTGAGTTGAGTATTGTAACAACCCCCATTGTATAGTCAACAGAATAGTCTGAGTTCTCACTCAGCTCCTGCCCTCCTGCTGTTACTCTTACCGATCCACGAGGCACATTCATTGCGTTAAGTCTGATCTCGGCCCCACTAGAGGAGCGGTACTCTCCCTTAATTCTAAACTTATTTTTCTCTGCAATCTGACGAGCAACAGTTAGTGTCGAATCATACAACTCCTGAAACACGTAGTTATTTGCCACTGCATCGTTGCCTATCTTAGATCTCAAGTGGCTACCGAATGGCTCAATAACTGGGAAATATATTCTTCCGTTTTGTGCTTGAACTGTGTATCCCTCAACAAAGTCAAAATAACCATCTGGCTTACTCTCTTGTCTAGAATCTAATCTATCAAGATTCATTATTCTTAATAATAACTCATTTTGAAGCGATGGTTCTGGTAGGTAGTTAAGATAAAGCCCTGTTGTATCACTTTGGTATTGAATATCTAGTCTAAAACGGTCTTGTTGTACCTGGTATGCATTCAATGAATAAACATTCTTCATCATAAGGTCCCACAAAGGAAGATCTGGAGTAACACCTGTTGATCTTAGTAGCTTTACAAAAAGAGCTTGGGCTGAGTTATTATTATCCGAAGCAAACTCACCTACTTGGTAAGTACGCCCACCATAAGTATATTCATAAGCTACCCCAAGCACCTCATCAGGTTGAAGAGCTGTACGAAGAGATAGATATCCTAACTGCTTGTTTAAGAAATATTCTGAAGGGTCTAGTTTACGTGCATTTTCAATCTTGTCATAATCCCTTCCACCAAAGATACCTACACCCTCAAGTTGAGCGAGAGTTGAATTGACTGCACTAATATCACGAATAGCCGAGTATGCGCTATTCATCTCAGAGAATAGGTTATTTGAGTTATTGTCTGGTTGTGTTTGAGCAGAGTTTCTACTCCAAAAGTTATTACCTATACGATCCGTCTCAGCAAGGTCCATAAAGGCCACAACATTACGAGAGTCATCAAAGTTGCCCCTCTTATTTGTAGCCCACACCTCTATCTTGTTAATTATTATCCCTGATGATATATATGGGAGCTTGCTCATTGACTTGTCGTATCCATCGCGGAAATGGTGAGCGAGAAAGAAATGACGGTTCTCATCGTAGTTGTCAGCAGAAAACTCAAATGGTGTTGTTTGAGCACCACCTTGGGTATTGACAACCTTAGATTCTGACTCCTGTTGAGCCACAATACCTGTTACCTTGAACTTGCCAAACTGAAGTGCCGCTTTTACACCAAAGAGAGCTTGGGTTCCACGAATCAATCCACCAGAAGAACCCATACTGACATTACCAGCCTCAAGGCTCTTTATTATCTCATCCTCCTTACCCTGATAGTTCAACTTAATTTTCTGAGCATCAAAATCGAATGTTGCATTAGTGTTGTAATTCATGTTGAAATCCAACTTGTCACCCACCTTAGCATTCATATTAAGCTGTATCTGTTGCTGAAAATCTAGATAAGTTTTACTCCTAGCTCTCTCTGGCAGCGTAGGGTTATCGACCTTATTATTCTTAACTCCAAAAGATAGTTCAGCAGATCCTTGAGTACGCAGTTGTACTCCTCCAGGTCCGAAGATCTTCTCAGCAGGACCTAGGCTAAATCTCATATCTAGAGGATCAAAAGCAGCTGTACTAGCAGCTCTCTCCTCCTCTGTTTGTGTACTCCTTTCCCTAAAATATGCTCTCATTGAGTTATCAAACTGATATTTATGATACTCTGATGAGCTTAATGAGAATGGAGTACCAACCTCCATATCCCCGATTTGGGTTCTAAAAACATAACTATTTGTTTCCGCATCGAACTCGATGACACTTTTTAAATTCTCAGGGTTATCCAAATCAACAACACCCTTTTTACCAACCTCTTTAGATCCTTTGGGTATAGTCTTAGCAACTGGATAAGTTGTCCTATTACTTGTAGTATCTACATTCTCGGGAGAGACAAAAGAGGAGATCTCAGGCAAACTAACCAACGCAGCATACCCTACTCCAAGCGAACAGCATAGAGTAAGTATTAGAAGGATTGCACCTCTATTTAGAGTTGGTTTAAATGACATTTATGATTCGGTTTGTGTTACAAATCTATTTACAGTAACTTTAGTGCTTGCTTAATAACCTCTTCTACAGCAAGTGAAGGGTCTGACTTTAATATTGACTTTACGACTTTCTCTACGGCTGACTTCACAAATCCAAGCATAAGAAGAGCTGAGATTGCTTCCACCTGTGTCTCTGAGCTTATACTAATGTCAGCTGCCAAGCCAGCTCCGCCAGCAGTAACCACAACCTTGTCCTTTAGGTCTACACAAATCCTCTCTGCAGTTTTGGCTCCAACACCTTTAACCTTCTTAAGAGCGTTACTATTTGCAGTAGAAATTGCTGATTGAATCTCATAAATAGTCATTGAAGATAACATCATACGTGCTATTGAGGCTCCAACCCCCGAAACAGAAATTAGCAAAAGGAACATCTCTCTTTCAGCCTTCTCTGCAAAACCATATAGCAAATGGACATCTTCCCTTATCACTTGATGTACATACAACTTCACTTTTGAAGCTGTACGAAGAGTTTCATAAGTTGAGAGAGAGACATGAAGAAGGTAGCCTACGCCATTTACATCAACAACAAAATAGGTTGGAGTTGCCTCCACCAAGGATCCAGATATATATTCGAACATTAGTTTTCTATTATTTATTCATTAACTATTAACAACGAAATCAAGCGTTAGCTATTGTAAGCTTGTTCATTATACAATATACTACAAATATATGGAAAATATTTAAGTTCATTACAAAAACAGCTACATCTACTCTCATTTAATAATACAATGTATATAATATGGAACTTGCTAAAAGATGTAGAAGCGTTGAGGGAATTAAGACAACTCTTCAATTATCCTACTAAATTGTCAATTAGAAGTTAAATATTCAACTATACTATAATTTACAATCCAAAAGATTGCAATATTTCAACTATATTTCGTAATCTTGCAATTGATATATACCATAAACATTTAATACCAACAACCATGAAACAGTTACAAAAACTATACACAATTTTCCAAAAGGATAAACTTTTTGGAATAAGCGATCCGTTTAATAACATTAAAGTTGAACCCATTTACGACTCTATAGAGGTTAAAGAGGTAAAGCTTGGATGTTATCTAAAGTTGAGACTAGACAACAAGTGGGGAGTGGTATTTATTCCAGCCCACACACGAACTGCCTTACTATCTCTTAAGTCTAGCCATAGCGAGGTAGATATTAACACATTCAACCGGATTGAATCATCTATCGAGTGGAGATTCAGCACAATTTTTGATGCTATTCATGAGCAAGTTGACTCTCTAAGACTAATTCATGGAGAATACGAACTGTTCTTTGACTTCGAGTCTAATAGACTTTTCACCCCTTTTGAGTGGAGAAGAGAAAAACACCACAGAGACCTCAAGGCTATCAGCAAAAGCAGTGCCAACTATTTTGCAAAATAAGAGCAACTGACTTCTTAGGTGGTGGGATGAACTTTATTTAACTCGTTTATGTTCTTAGACTCTATTAGCATTCCAATTTCACCAACCTACCCAACAATTAATAGATGATATACAAACTGAGCAAAATAGCTATTCTAGTTATTACATTAATCCTCTGCTCATGTACAAAAGAGGATGAGATAAAACCTACTGCGAATGCTGATAGGACGGTAGTTGTATATATGGCTGCCGACAATAGCTTATGGAATTTTGCCCAATTTGATCTCAATGATCTAATTCAAGGGGTAGAGAATAGTAATATCAATGGAGGAAATCTTATAGTCTACGTAGACTCTCGATATGACACTCCTGTACTTTATAAAATAGAAGTGGGTAAGGATGGAGTTGGCTCAAAACGAGAAATAAAGAGATACACAGAGCACAACTCTGCCGACCATGACCAGATGAGATTGATACTAAATGAGGCTTTCACCTCATTTCCTGCCAAAAGCTATGGGTTAGTACTATGGTCTCACGGCTATGGCTGGGTACCATCAGATGCCATTTATAGATCTTCCACAAGCTATACCTATGATAGCACAAGTGAGTTTGGCCAAGATAGATTTCCCACCAAATGGTTCGGACAAGACATAAGCTCTGGTTCATATATAGATATTCCAAAACTAAGGCTTGCGCTAAGTTCACTCCCTGAACTTGAATTTATTGCATTTGATGCTTGCTTTATGTCTTCTCTTGAGGTAGTAGATCAGCTTCAGGATAAAGCTAAATATATAATGGCTGCTCCAACTGAGATTCATGCAGTAGGATACCCCTACTCCACCCTTCTAGAGCCAATGTTCAAGCTTGGATCTCCAGACTTAGAAGAGATGTGTGAGAGGTTTTATGAATTCTATCTAGATTACAATAAAGGTGTTAGTACTCTTTATCAAACATCCACGATAAGCTTGATAGATTGTAAAGAGGTTGAAGCACTTTCATCATTCGTAAGACAAGCAATATCAAACAATAAAGAGTTGATAAATAGTTTAGACATTAGCTCTATACAACACTTTGAGCGTGTACCCGAGATCACTTCAAATCCAATAATGTATGATCTTGAAGATTTCATCTCAAGGATAATTGATGAAGAGGAGAAGAATGAACTCACAACACTTATAAATAAGTGTGTCAAGAAAAACCTCTATACACCAAACTTTATCAACCTACCTATATTGAAATGCTCTGGATTATCATTCTACATACCACAAGATAGATTTGAAGAGCTAAATAGTGCTCACTCTAGTCTAGGTTGGTAATTTTATGCTAGAATTTATATCATAAAATTGTAATATTACCCTTCACCATAGGGGTAATTTCATAAGATATCTTTATGTTTGTAGTGTAATTAACTATACATTTATGAAAGGTCACCCTGTGAACAACTTTATGGTCCTCGTTATCCTGCTCATTATGAGTAGTTGCAGCACCGTAAAGTTTGTAAAGGAGGGAGAATACCTACTTGATAGAGTTGAAGTAAAAAGCGATACAAAAAGACTAAAACCTGCAGATCTGGAAGCCTATGTTAGGCAAAAACCAAATCTGCGGGTTTTTGGGCTTTATAATATGCAGCTTCAAATATACAATCTCTCGGGAAGGGACTCTACTAAGCGAATAAATAAGTTTATTCGCAAGGTTGGTGAGGCTCCGGTTATTTATAGCCCCGAAGAGAGCAGCAGAACTCTTAACGAGCTTCGAAAGGTTGCACAGAACCGTGGATACCTCCATGCTGTTGTGGACACAACTGTACAATATAAGAAGAGAAAGGTTAAACTCGTATATGATGTAAAGAGTGGCGTCCCTTACCGCATCTCAGATTATGAGATAGATATTAGTAACCATTCTATGGACTCTATAATTGTGGAGTCAGACAAACCCTCACTCATACGCCCATCTCACATATTAGATATGGACCTGATGGAGAAAGAGAGACAAAGAGTAACCTCTATTCTTCGCAACAATGGATACTACGCTATTAATAGAGACCACTTCTCATATTTTGCTGACAGCACAATGGGTGGCAATATTATTGATCTAACTCTAAAGAATCGTATTACCTCTGTCGATACCTCTTCAATATACAGAGCTTACAGGATAGGTGATATAACAATAGACCTTTCGTTCGATCCAGCCCTTCAACAAAACGTTGATATTGAAAATAAATTAGATACTCTACACTACAAAGGATACAAGATAATCTACCGAGAGGGTGAGCAATGGCTAAGACCACAACACCTGACTAACGCTTGTATGCTTACGAAAGGTGATATTTATAAAGAGGAGACAGTTAATGAGACTTATGTAGCATTTAGTCGCATCTCAATAATTAGATTCATAAATATCAACTTTGAGCCATCTACTGATGAGGATGGCGTGGTTAATGTCTCAATAAAACTATCCAAAGGTAAATCTCAGGGATTCGCCGTTGAACTTGAAGGCACCAACTCTGCTGGAGACTTAGGTGCAGCTGTGAGCCTCTCGTATAAGCATAGTAACCTTTTCAGAGGTGGAGAGAGCTTTGTCATTAAAGGTAGAAGTGCTTATGAGCAACTAACGGGTGGTGGATTAAACAACAACTACATGGAGCTTGGTGCTGAAACAGCTATTACATTTCCAAGATTCCTATTCCCTTTTCTTAAACATGATTTCAGAAAAAAGGTAAGAGCAAATACGGAGTTCTCATTTGAGTTTAACTATCAAAATAGGCCCGAATACTCTAGGGTAGTATCTGGTATAGTTTGGAGATATAAATGGACTATGAAGGAGATACATAGACACACTCTAGACTTCGTTGATCTTAGTTATACCTATCTGCCATCTATGTCCGATGAGTTTAGAGAGCAATTAGACCAACAAGAGCTTAACCCTGTTCTGCGAAATAGTTATGAAAATAACTTTATTATGCGAACTGGATATACATATTATTTATCAAATAATACTCAGAAGAATAAGAATAGACCTATACGATATACTCTCCGTGCAGGCATTGAATCAGCTGGAAACAGTCTCGCTGCAATATCATCACTTCTTAACTTACCTAAAAATGATGGCGGATATGAAGTTTTAGGTATTAGATTTGCACAATATGTTAAGTTAGATGCTGAGTATGCAATGAACTATCGTATCGATCAGCGAAACAATTTTGTTTGGAGAGCTGGGGTTGGTGTAGCTTACCCATACGGTAACCTTACTGTTATACCTTTCGAGAATAGATATTTCAGTGGTGGTGCTAATAGCGTTAGAGCATGGGGCATCAGATCTCTAGGGCCTGGAAGATATGCAAAAGGAGGAAGTGGCATTGACTTTATAAATCAATCTGGAGATATAAAGCTTGACCTAAACGTGGAATATCGCAGCTACCTTTTTTGGAAACTGCACGCTGCTTTCTTTATTGATGCAGGAAATATCTGGACAATAAGGGAGTATGACAACCAGCCAGGTGGACAATTTCAGATAGATCAATTCTATAAGGAGATTGCTCTAGGTTATGGGGTTGGGCTCAGACTTGACTTTGACTATTTTGTACTTCGACTAGATCTTGGAGTAAAAGCCTACGATCCATCTATGAGCGGACGTGACTCGTGGCGAATAATCCAACCAAGATTAAATCAAGATTTCACTCTTAACTTCGCAGTGGGATACCCATTCTAGGACTAATATTTTTACTCATTTAATATTCAACAACTGGTTTTATGTTGCCAAATCTGCTAAAACGATCAATTACAGGGTTACTATTTGTGGCTATTATGGTAGGAGCTATACTTTATAGCTACTATAGCTATGTTGCCATCTTCGGTCTTATTGTACTCCTATCTCTAAATGAACTCTATCGTCTATTCAACAGACAAGAAGGAGTTGGGGTAAACCAATACATACACAGTATTATTGGTAGTACCTTTTTTATACTTACATCTCTAGAGTGCGGTGGAGTAATATATATGGGAAAGAAGCTAATTGCTCTAACTGTGATTTACCTCCTGTTCATAGTAATTAGAGAACTATACACAGTAAAAAGCAACCCACTTAGAAACTGGGGATTTATTGCACTAGGTCACCTTTACATTACCTTCCCGCTATCTCTACTATCGCAGATTGCTTTCATTCCAAAGGCAAATGAGGGTATAGAGCCTATCTACACTCCTATAATTGTGCTTGCTCTATTCTTATTTATATGGAGTAATGACTCAGGAGCATATCTTGTGGGAAGCAAAATTGGGAAAAGAAGACTTTTCGAACGCATTTCACCAAAGAAATCGTGGGAAGGATTCGTCGGTGGTGTTGTTTGTGCTCTAATAGCATCGCAAATATTAGCATACTTTACCACCATATATACACCTCTTATTTGGGCTGGTATAAGTCTAGTTGTTGCACTAATCGGAACATTCGGAGACTTAAGCGAATCACTTATCAAGCGTTCTGTAGGTGTTAAGGATTCAGGAAATATGCTACCAGGACATGGGGGTATACTAGATCGTTTTGATGCTATAATCCTCGCTATCCCTGCTGTTTTCGCTTTTCTTGTGCTTCTTGTTGGTTAACATTTAGCACATGAAATTGAAATAAATTAATGCACAAAGCATACTTAATTTGTATCGTTTTGGAAATAATGACTACATTTGTCACAATTATGGGAAGAATTTTAGCCATAGACTACGGTCGCAAACGTTGTGGTATTGCCGTTACTGACACTCTCGGAATGATTCCAGGAGGATTAGGCACTGTACTATCTCATGAACTTGAGAAGTTCCTAATTGAGTACACTTCGAAAGAGTCAGTTGATTTATTTGTTATCGGCCTACCAAAGCAGATGAATAATGAACCTTCAGAGAGTATGAAGTTTATTACACCCTTTGTAAACCGCCTACGCAAGGTGATTCCACAAATACCAATTGAGTTTGTGGATGAAAGATTCACCTCTATGCTAGCTCAAAGAGCAATGCTTGAGGGAGGACTAAAGAAGAGTGATAGACAAAAAAAAGAACTTGTTGATGAGATTAGTGCTGTAATAATACTACAGTCATATCTTGAGTCGAAACGATAATTATTAATTATGATACTACCTATTTACCTATACGGTATGCCTGTGCTTCGTAAAGTAGCACAGGATATAACTCCTGAGTATCCGGAGTTGAAGACACTTATTGCAAACATGTACGAGACTATGTACAAATCAGACGGGATAGGCCTTGCTGCACCTCAGATTGGTTTGGATATCAGACTTCTTGTTTTCGACCTAAATGATCTTAAAGAAGATTTCCCTGAATACGCTGGTTGCAAAAAGGTGATGATAAATGCAGAAATCACTGAATTCTTTGGCGAAGAGGTCTCACGTGAAGAGGGTTGCTTAAGCCTTCCTAATATTCACGAAGCAGTAAAACGCCAAGAGGGGATTAAGATACGCTACTTTGACGAGAACTTTGTTGAGAAAGAAGAGATCTTCGAGGGGTTCATTGCTAGAGTTATTCAGCATGAATATGACCACTTGGAGGGAAAACTCTTTATTGATCACATCTCTCCAATAAGAAAGCAACTTATTAAATCTAAATTGTCAAATATATTAAAGGGGAAGGCTCGCTGTCACTACAGAACTAAGTCTTCTTCTAAGTAACTAACAAATAGCTTTATTTATGACATCTTTAAAGAAAAGCATTCTAACGCTACGCGAGAAAAGGGCCCTTGTTGAAAAAGGTGGTGGCGATGCTGCCATTGCTAAACAAGAGGCTAAGGGTAAAATGACCGCTCGTAACCGAATTTTGTCTATCCTAGATAAAGGTTCATTCCAAGAGTACGATATGTTTGTTGAACATGCCGCTCGTAACTTTGGTATGGATAAAAAAGTTCTACCTGGTGATGGTGTTATCACTGGTACTGGAACTATGTTCGGTAAACCTGTTGGTATTTTTGCTCAGGACTTCACCGTAGAGGGTGGATCTCTTGGTCTTAAGCATGCTCGCAAGATTACTAAAATCATGGACCATGCACTTAAGATGAAGATGCCGATAATTGGTATTAACGATTCAGGTGGTGCTCGTATACAAGAGGGGGTTGACGCCCTTGCTGGTTATGGCGAGATTTTCTACCGCAATACTATTGCCTCAGGAGTAATTCCACAAATCTCTGTAATTCTAGGTCCTTGTGCTGGTGGTGCTGTATACTCTCCTGCATTGACGGACTTCGTTTTCGTTGTGGAAAAGATCTCAAATATGTTCATCACTGGACCAAGTGTTATCAAGACTGTAATTGGAGAAGATATCTCGATGGAAGATCTTGGTGGTGCTCGTGTTCACGCTGAAATTACAGGTAATGCTCACTTCTTCTCTCAAAGCGAGACTGAATGTTTCGAACAGATCAAGAAGTTGATGAGCTTCCTTCCTTGGAGTAACACTGAAAAATCAGAAAAGCTCACTCCTGCTAAGCCAAAAAGCAAATCAGGTATTGAGACACTTGTGCCTTCAGACCCAAAACAACCATATGATGTTCGTGACGTAATCCGAGCAATCGTTGATGACTCAGACTTCTTTGAGGTTCAAGAGCTATTCGCGGCAAACATCGTAATCGGATTTGGTCGCATGAATGGTGAGACTGTTGGTTTTGTTGCTAACCAAGCTATGGTTATGGCTGGAGTACTTGACTGTGACAGTTCTGACAAAGCAGCACGCTTTATCCGCTTCTGCGACTCATTCAACATCCCTATTGTAACACTTGAAGATATGCCAGGTTACCTTCCTGGGGTTGATCAAGAGCATGCAGGGGTTATTCGTCACGGAGCAAAAGTTCTTTATGCATACTCTGAGGCTACAGTACCTAAGATCACTGTAATCCTAAGAAAAGCATACGGTGGTGGTTACATCGCTATGAACTCTCGTCACCTTGGTGCTGACTTCGTATTTGCTTGGCCAAGTGCAGAGATCGCAGTAATGGGACCAGAAGGAGCTGCAAACATCATCTTCCGCAAAGAGATCATGGAGGCTGAAGACCCAGAAGCAATGCGCCAACAAAAGGTTCAAGAGTATGTTGACAAATTCGCAAACCCATATGTTGCTGCAACTAATGGATTCATCGATGCTGTTATCGAACCTAAAGAGACTCGCGAGATACTTCTGCACACTCTTGAGATTTCAAAAGCAAAAGAGGAGCTTCGTCCTGCTAAAAAACACGGACTTCCTCCATTCTAATTAGTAATTTCCCACCAACAACATATAGGTTATGGAAAAAAAAGAGATTGAACTAGTTGACTTCGTCGTTACGGCAAGAAAATATAAAACTACTCTAACGCGTAAATTCATAAATCGCAAGGAGTGGATCAAGCCTATCGAAGGTGAAGTTAAAGCTATTCTCCCTGGAACCGTACTTGAGATTGCGGTAAAGGTGGGTGATGAAGTTAAGAAGGGTGACCTTCTATTGATTCACGAGGCGATGAAGATGCGTAACCGCATTAAATCTCCAGTTGCTGGGCGTGTCGTTGACATTCGTGTTGAGGCTGGCCTAAGAGTAACTAAAGATACAGTTATGGTAGTTATTGAGTAAACTCTAAACATACTACCAATAGATATCTCAATAAGGGCTCTATATGCAGAAATGCATATAGAGCCCTTATTCTATATAAGCAATACCATTTACACCACATACGCAGTATTAATTGACATACATTACGCAGTGGTAACGAAGTCCATATCGTATAGAACTCCGTGAAAAATTATTATCGGTGAGATCTGAGGGGGTAATTTCTAGAATCATGAATTATGCATTCAGCATTATTTATTAAATCCCCCAAAAAGGCTGTGACTTTAGGGGTTAAACTCTTTGAGTTTACGCCCAAAAGTCTTTGACTTACTACCCCTAAGTCAATGCAAAATTAGGCAGTGCCTAACATATGATTAGCCACTGCCTAACCACCCAAAAGCCTTAGGCTAAATCACCATTAGGCAGTGAGTAAATATCGTAGTGCGTCAGCAGTTAACAAACACCCTCAATTTAACAAATCACTATTAATAAAACAGCAAAATCCCCTCACAGAGTCTTAGTTTTGGTGATTTCTATTGCCATATTGCAACACTCTCTCACAATCAGATCTTTAGGGGTTGCAATAGACGGTTGCAATAGGTTGCAATACGATTCTATTGCAACCGAAAAATTTATATTAATGTCCGAATCACTATTAAGAGATAAATATAAGTTTGCAGTGAACTATTCAATTATTTAGTGATAACAATGTAAAAGAGGGACAACAAATCTGTTAAAACTCGCTTCTAGCTAAAGTAAAAGAGTGATGTAAAACTCACAGAGTTTGAAATTAGCCTCTGATTTTAGATTTTACAAAGTAGCGTGGTGAATATCGTGGCCTATCTACACCCTCATTAGGGATCTACACTAGATACATTGTCACAAGACGTATGCTCAAAGTCTACACTTAAACACCTGTTGGAAATCAGATTGAAAATTAGTCACCTCAGGTTCCTGATTAAAAATACCGAAAATAGAGGAGCCAGAACCTGACATTGAGGCATAGATAGCACCTGAGTGATATATTTGATCTTTTATGTTACCCAATTCAGGGTACTTAGTAAACACACTTAACTCAAAGTCATTAACGACCCTACCCTTCCACTCGCTTATTGGGAGCTTAATTAGCTCTTTAATAGGGGTAACTGGTTTTTGTGGTTTGACCATTGAGTAAGCATCTGGAGTTGAGACGTGAACATCTGGTTTTACAAGCAGTAACCAATAACCCGAAAGATTAAGGTCTATATGCTCAAATTCGTCCCCTATCCCCTTTGCTAGTGTGGCTATATTATTAATGAAAAAAGGACAGTCTGCTCCTATCTTTGATGCATAAGCTTCAAGCTCTAAATTAGAGATATCAAGAGAAAATTGATCATTCAACATCTTAAGCATGAAAGCCGCATCTGAAGATCCGCCCCCTAGCCCAGCACCGAATGGAACATTCTTACGCAAATGTATCTCTACAGGAGGTAATTCAAATCTCTTCTCTAATAATCTGTAAGCCTTTACAACTAGATTATCCTCTTTGTCTCCACCTATTGGCATCCCATATTGATAAAACTTAAGCTCATCACCCATCTCAAGAGGTATGATCTCCAGGGCATCACAAATAGGAATTGGATAGAAGATTGTCTCGAGGTTATGGTAATTGTCTGGGCGTCTCTCTACAACATTTAGCCCTAGATTAATCTTCGCATTTGGGAAGGATAACATTATATTCAATACTATTTTGTGGTTATCAATAATTAATAGTGATCTACTGCACCACTATCAGCCTACAATATTAGAAAAAAGATTACTTTTGTAGGCTTGTTTCTACATATAATCTATATGTAAGATGCAATATTTCTTGAATTATAAGACTTGATTTAACTAAACGCCACAAAAGATATATGGAGCAACCAATGCGCCGACGAAATAGCACCACAAAATCAAATAAACCAACCCCTGCCGTAAGCTCTGACTTTGGGTTATTACAGCCCCAAGCGCCCGAGCTTGAGGAGGTTGTTTTGGGTGCTCTTATGCTGGAGAAAGATGCTTACTCCATCGTAAGTGATATATTAAAACCTGACAGCTTCTACAAGAATGAGCACAAGATAATATTTGAAGCAATCGTTGAACTCGCCCTAAAGCAGAACCCTATTGACTTCTTGACTGTCACAGAGCAGTTAAGAAGAAAAGGAAAGCTTGATGAGGTAGGTGGTGCATTCTATATCACACAACTATCATCTCGAGTTGGGTCGATTGGTCACTTAGAGTATCACGCTCGTATCATTGCCCAGAAATACCTCGCTAGAGAGCTTATTACATTCACTGCCAATGTCCAATCAAAAGCTTTTGACGAGACCAATGATGTTGATGACCTTATGCAGGAAGCTGAAGGTAAACTATTTGAGATCTCGCAGCGTAACTTAAAGAAAGATGTTACTCAAGTAGCCCCTATCCTTAAGGAAGCAGTACACCTTATGGAGGTTGCAGCAAACAGAAAGGATGGTCTGAGTGGTCTGCCTACTGGGTTTGATGATCTAGATAAGATGACTTCAGGATGGCAAAACTCCGACCTTATTATTATTGCTGCTCGTCCTGCGATGGGTAAAACGGCCTTCGTTCTCTCGATGGCTAAAAACATAGCAGTAGATTTTGGCAACCCTTGTGCTGTTTTCTCTCTCGAGATGTCAAACGTCCAGCTCGTTAACCGTTTGATTTCAAACGTTGCGGAGCTAGAGAGTAGTAAGATCAAGAATGGATCTCTGACACCAATTGAGTGGGAACAGTTAAACTACAAGATACAACGACTAGAGAGCGCCCCTATATATGTTGACGATACTCCCAGTTTGTCTGTATTTGAACTAAGAACAAAAGCCAGACGACTTGTTCGCGAGCATGGTGTTAAGATTCTTATCATTGACTACCTTCAGCTTATGAATGCCAGTGGAATGGGTATTGGAAGTAGGGAGCAAGAGGTTGCAACAATCTCTCGATCGCTAAAAGGGCTAGCCAAAGAGTTGAATATTCCTGTTATTGCACTCTCGCAGCTTAACCGTAGTGTTGAATCTCGTACGGGCACTAGCGCTGCTGACAGCAAACGACCACAGCTATCTGACCTCCGTGAATCTGGAGCCATCGAGCAGGATGCCGATATGGTTTGTTTCATCCACAGACCGGAATATTACAAGATATTTGAGGATGAACAAGGACGCGACCTAAGGGGGATGGCTGAGATTATCATCTCAAAACACCGTAATGGTGCTGTTGGTGATGTCAGACTTAAGTTCCGTGGGGAGTATACCAAATTTGAGAATGAATTTGATAACAGCCCTCCACTACCATCAGTAGGTGGAGGAACGTACGTATCAAAGATGAATCAAGATAGTATAAATATTGCACCTCAATCACAATCTATACCGCCACCTAGTGAATCATTTTCAAGTGGCTCTAACCTAAATGATTTCCCATTTTAATAATAGATAAAAAAAGCTCCCTGATGCAGTACTGCATCAGGGAGCTTTTTTTATCTATTTAGAAACTGCCTCTATCCTCTCTAACAGAAACAGCAACCTTAGTATTTCTCTCTCTCTTATGATCATATGAATCCTCTAGATAAAATACAACTGGCAATCCTGGGACAATCATATCAGGTCTAATACGAGCATTTCTAAAGATGAAGAAGTACGATGTCTCTTGGTCAACCGATATAAATCCAGATATTCCATTTGGAAGAATAGTTTTAATTCTACCAGACAACTCCTCTTGATCTGCATATTTCAACTGATCCCAACAACCTCTTGCCTTACG
>JBOFEN010000007.1:0-16800 GCA_051648105.1 Bacteroidales bacterium | reverse complement strand
GATGCCCATCTTTCCTTGGTACATTTTAATGTTTGGATGAATTAGTTTAAAAATAGGTTTATAGCTTCTTATATATGTATAAGGATAAACTTAAACTTGATTCTTTTCTCTTGGCTGAAACTCGTTTAGTTTTGAATAGAATTTGATGTTATGAGAAATATTTGGTAAAGTGTTTGTTAATCAATAATATTATCTATACATTTGCATAGTTACCTAATAGTGGATAATATGGAATATGTTAGTAAATGTTTTGATTATATAACTAGAGTAACTGGGTATCCAGTAGTAAGAGAAGATGGTGTGGTTGATAAAAGAGGACTTCCTTTTATTGTAACTGGCAGTTTTGATATGCTACCTATTAGCATTGATTCGCACAACTTTATGTTATTGCTTCCAATATCTGAAATAGAATTTACTGGAGGTATCTTTGTAAAGCGTGTAAATATGGTAGAACAAACTTTGGATATTCCCTGCTTACTTGTATTGGATGAGATTAATCCTGATATGCGCAGAACCTTAACGAGCAACCGTATTAACTTTGTGGTGGCAGATCGTCAGTTGCATTTACCTTCATTACTTCTTTTCTTGACCGAGAGAGGTGTAGGTTTAAAGAAGCAGCTTCAACAGATGCTATCTCCAGCTGCTCAAGTTATACTATTCTATCACCTAATCAAAGAGCCTTTAGATGGCTTGAAATTGGTTGATATTTCGCAAAGAGTTGGTTATGCTCTTAAAACAGTTAGTAATGCCGTTTTAGAACTCATGAATGCAGAGGTCTGTGATATTATACAACCAGACAAACGCACTAAAATAGTTCGTTTCTTAAAATCAAGAAAAACAATTTGGACCGAGGTTCAAACAAGGCTTTCTTCACCTATTGCAAATATCTATTATGTGGACTCTAAATCATTGTTGGAGGATGTTCCCCTTTGCTATAGTTATGATTCTGCTCTTAGTCGAGCTACTATGATAACTCACCCTACTGAGGAAACTTATGCTATCGAAAGATCAAATCCATTGGTCAAACGGCTTCAAGAAGCGGGTGAATTGCGTCTTCAGGAGGGAAATGTGAGATTGGAAATCTGGAAATATCCCCCCTCACTATTAGCTACTGATGGAATTGTTGATACCTTATCATTGTGGATGTGCTACAGAATTGAAGACGATGAGCGTGTAGATGGAGAGCTAGAGCGATTAATAGAAAAACGATTAGAAGAAAGAGAATGATGAAAGGAATAGATAAGATCAAAGAATATCTGGGTGAGTTTAAATCAAACTACGTAATAATTGGTGGAACAGCTGCAAATCTTAATTTGGAGCTACAGAGTCAACGAGGTCGTGTCACAAAAGATATTGATATGATTGTGATATGTGAAGCTATTAATGCAGACTATGTAGAGAGCTTTTGGCAATTTATCAAATCTGGTGGGTATCAGCTATGGCAGGTTAAAAACGATGAAGGTGAATCACGCAGTTGCTTCTATCGTTTTATCAATCCCACAGATGAGAACTATCCTGAATACATAGAACTATTCTCTCGTAAACCTGATGCCATCAATCTTCCCGAAGATGCCCATTTGGTACATATACCGACAGATGAATACCTGTCAAGCTTTTCTGCTATACTAATGGATGATGATTATTACAATTATGCAATAAGCCACAGCGTTGAAATAAGCGGAGTAATGTCACTTGATGTACCTTCTTTGTTGGCATTGAAAGCAAAAGCATATCTCAATAACCGTCAACGCAAGTTAGATGGTGCTCATGTGCAGAGTGATGATATAAATAAACACAAGAAAGATATTTATCGCCTCTCATTTATTATCAATGAGGGTGACTCATTTGAAGTGCCTAATAGCATAGCGGTTGATCTCAATCGTTTCTGTGAATTGTTGCTGGAAGAGCCTATTAATGCGCAGGCACTTTCTAAATACATGGCAGCTCCAGTGAAAACCATGGAACAAATAGTAGAGCAAATAAAATCGACTTTTGGCTTATGAGAATACAATATGCATCCGATCTCCACTTAGAATTTAGAGAGAACACTGACTACTTAGCAAAGCACCCCCTTACGGTATCAGGTGATATTCTTATTCTTGTTGGTGACATACATGTGTTTCGAGGTAAAGCTTGGGAAAAGCATCCGTTCTTCGATTGGTGCGCAGAAAACTATACAGAGACATACATAATACCTGGTAATCATGAGTATTATGATGGAATAGAGTTATCTACTTGTTTTGATGATTATGAATATCTGCTTAGAGAAAATGTACGTTATATTAATAACCGAAGCGTAGTAATTGATGATGCTGAGTTTTTCTTTACTACACTGTGGTCTAAGATAACTCCATCAGAGATTGTCCCTGTACAAATGGGGCTGACTGATTGTAGAAGAATCATATACAAAGGTGCTGGATTTACGTCGCATGACTATGCTTCACTTCATCAGGTTTGTATAGATTGGTTGGAGAAAGCATTAGCTAAAT
The DNA here is from genome assembly GCA_051648105.1 of Bacteroidales bacterium. GTDB lineage: Bacteria > Bacteroidota > Bacteroidia > Bacteroidales > UBA7332 > UBA7332. The sequence goes on along the minus strand of JBOFEN010000007.1, from coordinate 14,311 downwards.
CCACAGCAAAGTGTAAAATAGTGGTTACTCATCATCAACCTACTACTTGTATTACTGATCCTAGATTTGCTTCAAGTACCATAAATTCTGCTTTTGCAGTGCCAATGGATGATTTTATCGAACAATGTGGAGCTGATTACTGGATATATGGACATACTCATTACAATGGTGGCTCTGGTACAGTAATTGGGGAAACAACTTTACTTTGCAATCAGTTAGGGTATGTGAGACATGGTGAAAATAACTCATTTAAGAGTGACCTGTTTCTTCGTGTATAAATGTTGACTATGAGGGTTTTAAGTGTATAGGTAATTCGGAAAATGGATGCCGAAAAAAATGAAAGTGATGAGGCGTAGTCACTTTTTTGAATTTTAAAACTGTTTTCAGTAAAAATAAGCAAATTGTAATATGATAATATTTAATGATTATCTAAATGAAATTGATTTCTCAGAAGTCCGAGAACTATGTTTGGAGAAAGGGAGAGTTGTTGAAATAAAAAAGAATGATTATTTTATTCGACAAGGTGAGTTGAGTAAATATGCTGGCTTTATTGAAACAGGAATATTTAGATATACTCGTATAGGTAGTGATGGGAATGAGCACATAGTCGGTTATAGTTTCCAGAATGACTACGTATGTGATTATGCAGCTTTAATGAAAAGCTCTCACTCATCTATTAATGCACAAGCAGCTACTAATTGTAAGATCTATTCATTATCAGCAAAAGATTTATTTAATTATTGGGAGCATAATAAGGATACTCAGCGATTAGGAAGATTAGTAGCTGAAGAGCTTCATGCCCAAATGTATGCAAGATTACTTGATTTCTATTGCGAAACCCCAATGCAGCGTTATATCTCATTGCTAAAGCGACATCCAAATCTCACCAAGTATATTACACTAAAAGAGATAGCATCGTTTCTTGGTGTAACACCCGAAACCGTTAGCCATATACGAAGAAAATTACTACAAAAATGGATCCCTTGAAATAGTTCAAGAGTTTTCCGCTTTGAATTGCATAATTTTGCCTCCGAAATCATAGTGAAACTTTACTTTATTCTCATTAATAAGGATTGTTATTTGGCGTATAATACAGATTATTAGCTATTTTAAGACACAAAATTTGAACACTTAATTGCTATTAGTTCTGTTGGAGGGCTTTGAAGAGGTAGAACTGTACCAGCATATAATATCACAAAAATATATCAAATGAATTTCAATAAATTATTAACTATAATTCGGTTGCATTTGCAAGTTGAATTCAGCAAGAGTTATACGAATATTAGCAAACTGTTTAGACCTTTTATGGTGATTGTTTGCTTGCTATTTACGGCTTGTGACAAGGATGATATTTTACCTAGTTGAACAATGGTGTGGATATATAAAATCCTCACGCCTGATAATGTCAAGTGTATGGATTCTAGTGCAGAAGGAACATCCAAATATTCCTTCAAAGCAAACGGAAAGGAGGGAGATATTGTAATGACTTGTGAGAATTTCGATGTACTTAATCCTATATCAGACGATTCTTACACATCCGATTGTGGATGGGCAACACTCAAGATAGAAGCCAATCAGTTGAAAATTAATTTTCCTTCTTATGTTTCGGAAGCTCCAGATGCGTATAAAGAGATTAGAGTCTCGGCAAATGATGGGAAGAGAAAAGCACATATAACCATCTGTTTGACTAGGAACTTTAATGAAGAAGGACAACCAGAGAGTTTTCCAGAACAAGCTAAATTCAAGATGATTATGGTAGAATTCACTCCCTTGATGCACATTGAAAGTCCTTTACCAGCCCCTCTTGATCTGGTAACATTCAGAATCACGGACATAAACGATCACTATATGCCTTTAGGTTTTCCTGAGTTTACACAATATTACGATTCTATTGTGTGGAGTGCAGATAATTTTCCTCACACGTTCAAAGTCTATGAAAGTAATGCTACAGCTGAAGGAATAGAAAAGAATCTGACTACACAATGGGGATCATACTTCTTCAAGAGCGGTACTGTAAAGAGTCATCTTAAAGGCTACAGACATGGAAAGGTTGAATATGAAACTTCTCTCAATACAGCGCTATATGAACGCGACGTCTTAGGGCTTGAATGGGGTACAATCGTCTTACAAAATCCGCAGAACCTTACAACCTACTGCAGGCTGGATAAGGAGTATGAATATAAGGTTTATGATATTGTAGCAAAGAACAATGCTCCCTATTCTCAAATCATCCCAGTAAATCACAAACTGCTATCAGATTCTGACTTTCTACCAACAACGCAAAAAGCCATCAATATATTAATGGAGAACAATATTGGTAAGGGACAGGATGCCAAAGGGAAAGAAAACTTATTTAAATGTCTACCTGAAAAAGGAGAAGAAGCTGAGTTGTATTGGGAAAATAAAACTACCCGTATGTTGATGCTGCATAGGCTTTCTAATGAGGATGATGAGTTAACCTTAGATATCTATTATTTACATGTAGAACCTAAATAACAAATCTATGAATAACAAATACTAACTGGGAAGTGTTAAAATGCAAAACCCCCTCAATGTGAAGGGGTTCTTTATAGTTGCTAGTAAGTGGTGTAATATGATAATAATCACCTATTTACCAGGCTGAAAAGTAGCAGAGAACACCATTTGGTATTACCAAATTCAAATCAATCATAGTGTCAGCAAGCTGTTCTATTCGAGCATATACACCACGACGGATACATACCATATTACCTTCTCGTGCCTCTTCAAGCATCTTGTAATAGGCTCCACGTCCCTGTTCTTTTACATCAGAGGTAGATGTGAATTTATTGTTTTTTTTGGTATTTTCCATACGTCAATACTATCACTTTGTACAAAAATACTACGAATAATTTAATATGTAGTATGTTTGTACAAAATATATTTATCATCTATACGGGTACTGCATAATATGCTTATGCAGCATTATATAAAGTTTAGTTGCTTCTTGCATATATTATACAAGGACTAAAGTAAACTGGTTATATTGTTCTTTTTGGCCAGCATGAAGATATACTAAACATTATAAACTATCAAACAATGAAAACAATTCTTGCATAAAACGGAGCATATCCAGCCACTTTCTTCAAAATAGACACTGAGGTTGTTTGTAACTTTGCGTTAACAATTAAAATCACGCAAGGCCATGGCAGGAACAACAACCCAAATGAGTAAAATAAAACAAATCTTACGATACGACTAGGAAGGTGTATCCCATCGAAAAATCGCCAAGATAGTTGGCGTAAATCGGGAGACCGTAGGCAACTACATTCGCAAGTCTCATGCAGACCCAATGTCACTTGACCAACTTCTGAATATTGGTGACATTGAACTTGAATTCCGTCTAAAAGCAGGAAGTCCAGCTTATCCGGAAGAAGAGTGCTTCAAGGAGTTCCAACAATGGCTACCCCGTATCATCGATGAAATGGGGCGCTCCAAGAAGGCCCATGTAACACTAAAGTTTGTATCGGGAAGAATACAGCAAACAAGTGAATTTCCCTTACTCCCTTACCCAGTTCCGATATCATTTTAACCAAAACACGAAGGCTTCCAAGCGTAAGACAAGCACGCTATTAAAAGATATTTATGAACCGGGATTGCTGGTCTATGTTGATTATGCCGGTGATAAAATGGAATACATTGATAAGGATTCGGGTGAGGTTGTTAAGGTAGAGGGTAGTATGCTTGCAGTTCCTGCCCGTGGGGTCCATGTGCTGGAGGAGCTGGTGAAGTAGATTGAGTTTTTTTGTTTACGTTAGTGGTTCTGTGATAATTCGGGTGGATAATTACTGGTTTGACTCAGAGCCATGCTTAGGTTGTTCCCCTGATTTATTACAGAGCCACAATTGTTGTTTATGCTGTTGTGTACTAAAAAAGAATGTCTAATTTTGCCCTTCATTGTTAGCTAATTAATTAATTAATGTTATTTACCTATATGTTTACCACTACCCTAAGAAAAGACGACCTACTCGTGCGAATAGAAGAGGCCTTTAAGTACTACTATCGCCCACTAAACCTCTACGCCAACCATTATTTGAATGATATAGACGCTGCCGAGGATGTGGTGCAAGAGTGCTTTGCCGATTTGTGGGAGAAGAGCAACCGCAGTGGCGAGGTACTCGATGTAAAGTCTTACCTCTACAAGATGGTGCGCAATCGCTGCATAGACCATGTACGACAAACCACGAACGAGGTACGAGAACTTCTACCTACCGATGCAGAGGGCATAATATCGGACGAGGAGTGCGAAGAGCGCTCCCGCATAGAGGCACGTTTGTGGTTGGCCATAGATAGTTTGCCCGAACGATGCCGAGAAATCTTTCTGCTCAATAAGCGTGATGGGCTAAAATACCAAGAGGTAGCTGATCGCATGGGACTCTCTGTAAATACCGTTGAGAATCAAGTGCGCAAAGCATTGAAGGTATTGCGTGACAAGGCAGAGAAAATATATTATTTCTTCTTCGGATAAACTTTTTTCATTTGGAGATAGTGGTTTTTTGCTCTTTATCTGTCTTAGAAGAGAAGAACCCAACCGATAAAGCGCATGAAGAGATTAGAAGATAAATGCCTAGAGTTTGTACTGAAGCATTACAAACCCAACTGTTTGAATACGCAGCGAGCCTATCAACGCTTCCTGAAAACACACCAACTCTCGCCACGCCCTACGCACATCCTTCCGCTTCCACTGCTAAAGGCGATTGCGTTGTTTGCACTTGTTATGCTTCCCTTAGGAGTTTACCTCTATTTGCAACCAGCAGGTAAGTGGGTAGAGATAGCATCCAATAATCAAGTCATAGAGTGCATGCTTCCCGATAGTACCTTTGTTACTTTGGCACCCCACGCCACCTTGCGCTACCATACTGCACTGTACCAAAAAGAGGAACGTAACGTAGAGATAGCAGGAAAAGCCTTTTTCAATGTAAAACGTGATGCAAAACACCCCTTTATTGTCAGGGATCAAATAGCGCAGGTCAAGGTATTGGGTACTCAGTTCTTGCTTCATGCCTTTCCACACCATACCGAACTGACTGTAGAGTCGGGTAGTGTGCTCTTTGCTGCAAAGGATCAGGAGCAGGGGGTGATTCTTACGCAAGGAATGTATGCCGAATTGCAGGATGATGAGGCTCTTCCTCGCATTGTAGCCAATAGCACCCCAAATAAGATGACTTGGCGAACGGGCCTCTTTCAGTACGACCGTACTCCACTGTTGTTAGTCTTGGAAGAGCTTTCTGACTATTATCAAGTGAAGCTATCTACCCCTTCGGAAGATTCGGCTAAGAGAGAGCTAACAGGTACCTTCTCTGACAAGAACCTCGATGAAATCATTGAGGTGATAGAGCGTGTATTGGCTATTCAAATCGTAAAAGAGCCTAGTAGTGAAGAGAATCGTAGGTAAAAGAGGGGGGCTACTACTCCTTGTAAATATGCTGTTGTTACTCCAACTACACGGGCAGCAACCTGCCGTTTCTACTCTGAAAGAGGGTATAGAGGCTTTGCAGGCAGCAGAGGGGGTATACTTTGTATACGATGCCTCTTTGAATTTAGAGCAACCCTATCGGGGGAGGCCACTATCGGGCATGGCTATGAAGGAGGCATTGGAGCAGTTGTTTGCCCATACTTCCATTGCATGGGAGGCAAAAAATGGCTACATACTTCTGTTTGCCGCTCGTGCCAAGGCGAAGAGTTATACAGTCAGTGGGCACATCTCGCAACGAAATGGTGAGTCGCTTCTTCATGCCACCGTTATCGATATAGCCTCGGGCAGAGGTACGTTGAGCAATGCGCACGGTTTCTTTAGTTTAACCCTACCCGAGGGAGGATACAAACTTCGCTTCTCGTATGTGGGTTGCAAAGAGGAGGTGGTAGCCTTGGAACTCACAGAGAATAGAACGGTTCAAATTTATTTAGATGACTCTCCTCTGCTAGATGAAGTGGTGGTGCTAGGCAATTTAAATGCACCGCTGCACACCACCCAAACGGGAAAAGTAACGCTTACCCCCAGCCAACTTAACAAGGAGTTTGCGCTATTCAGCTCGCCCGATTTGGTTAAAACCTTGCAAAACCTGCCTGGCGTAGCAGCAGGTACGGAGATGATTTCGGGACTCTATGTGCACGGTGGAGACAACGATAGCAATCTTTTCTTGCTCGATGGTACTCCCCTCTACCAAATAAACCACTTGGGTGGGCTCTTTTCCGCCTTCAATACAGATATTGTAAAGAGTGTCGACTTCTACAAAAGCGGATTTCCAGCTCGCTACGGAGGGCGGTTGTCATCGGTTATTGATGTGCGTACCAAAGAGGGAGACATGACCGCCTACCACGGTTCACTCTCTGTGGGGTTGCTAGATGGCAGGGTGCAACTGGAGGGGCCTCTTGTAAAAGAGAAAACCTCGTTCAATATTGCCTTGCGAAGAAGCTGGGCCGACCTCTTTACCACGGCAGCTACGGCTATATACAACGGTACGCAAGAGGAGACCCGCCTCTCCATGGGATATGCCTTTCACGATATGAATGCCAAAGTAACACACCGCTTCTCTGAAAAGAGTAAGCTGTATGCCAGTTTCTACTCGGGTAAGGATGGGTTTGAGACAAACACTCGACAAGAGTTTGAGAGTTATGTTCCCGATACAGATAAAGAGCATTTCAGAAAGAGATTTAATGTGGAGTGGGGCAACCTAACTACCTCTTTGAACTGGAGCTACCAGCTATCGCCCAAACTCTTTTCGAATGTAACGACACTCTATACCCGAAGCCAATCATCCTATAGCGATTTGGAAGATAGTCGCTACAGCAACGAGGGGGTAGATGTGTCGGTTCAACACACCGCTCAGCAGAATGTCTCTACCATCAATGATGCAGGGTATAGGCTAGCGTTCGACTATCGACCCAATGCGAAGCACTACCTTCGCTTTGGCTCTAACTACCTCTATCACCGTTTCAGACCGCAAAGCAATAGCTCGTTGGACTTTTCGGGAAGTGAGCAAATAGATACGCTCCGTTCGGACTACTCCAAAACGTATGGTAGTAATGAGTTTACCTTCTATGCCGAAGATGATATGGAACTATTTCGAAAATTGAAACTGAACATCGGTTTGCACTATACGCTGTTTGGCATCGAAGGAGAGTGTTACCACTCGCTAGAGCCTCGGGTAGCAGTTAGCTATTCGTGCCAGAGCCAGTGGACAGTGAAGGCATCTTATACCCAAATGAGTCAGTTTACGCACCAACTATCCAATAGTTACCTCAATTTACCTACCGACTACTGGGTGCCCTCTACCAAACAGATTCGCCCCAAAATGTCTAGGCAGATAGCCGCAGGGCTTTACGGCAGGTTATCCCCCCAATTCTCATTGGCTGTAGAGGGTTACTACACCACGATGAATAACCTGATAACCTATACGGGTAGCAGCCGCTTAGAGCCTTCGGCTGAAAATTGGGAGAGTTTGGTTAAAGTAGGGCAAGGCAAAGCTTATGGAGCAGAGCTGTCACTCAGCTACCTTACACCCAATTTCTCGGCAGATGCCTATTACACCTTGTCGTGGAGCAAACGCAAGTTTACAGACATCTACCCCGAGTGGTATGCCGATAAGTTTGACAATCGCCACAAGTTGACCCTTGCAGGTAGGTACCAATTCAGTAAGACGATAGATGTCTATGCACAGTGGAATTATCACAGCGGAGACAAAATGAGTATGCCTTCGCACTGTGTGAATGGACCATCCATACCCGGTGTTGATAACCCACCTGCGTTGGAGTGGATTTACGAAGAGCCCAACAATGTGTCGCTTCCAGCCTATCACCGTTTGGATGTGGGTGCTAACTTTCGAAGCAGAACGAAACGAGGGCGTGAACAGATATGGAATGTAAGCATATACAACGCCTACTCGCGTATGAATCCCTTGTATGGAGAGGTGGAGCAACTACCCGATGGCAGCTTCCAAGGTAGAGCATTCGGTATCTTTCCCATTATCCCCTCATGCAGTTATACCATTAAATTTTAAAACAAGAAACAATGAAGAGAGAAATGATTATACTCCTGCTGCCCCTAGTGCTCCTTGTTGCAGCATGCTCATACCCCTTTGAATTGGGGGATATAAAGGTCAGCAAAAAACTGGTTCTTTACAGCTTTCCAGGTACTGCAGATACCACACTGATTCACCTTTCGCGCAGCATACCTGTTCAAAGTAAGAGTGAGGTAAGCGAGCAGGGCATTCTTGCAACCATTCAGCTGTTAGTAGACGGTGTAGAGCAAACTGTTTTTTGGAACGAAACTGCTACCTCCTCCATTCCCGAAGCCTGCTACTACACCGTGGGTAGTTGGAATTCCGAAGCCAAAGTAGAGCTTTACGCCTCGCACCCCAATTTGCCAGCCATCTCTTCGCATACGGTTATCCCCAACCCTTTTCCACTCGAAAAAATCGAACTTAAACGCAAACCTTTTGAGAGTAATACCCTACAGTTTCACATCACCTTCAGTGACGATGCAGAGACATCGAACTACTACGGTGTGCGGATAGAGCGAAAGGAGTTCTTTTGGTATAATACGGAATACAGTGAGAGCTGTTTCCCACTTGAATTAGAGCTAAAGGATGAACCCTTATTGAATGAGGTGTCGGGGCTGGATGAAATCTTCTTGCCTTCGAAGAGTAATCGTTGGCAGCTCTATTATTGGGATGACTCGTACATTCAAGGGCGCAGTTATACTCTTCGTTTGAATACGAATTACCGACCTGACTACGATGAGGTGTATGATGATGTTCACTCCATCTACAAGAATAAATACCGAATCACGCTTTACTCCCTCTCTGAACCATTCTATCGCTACCTCGAGAATTTGAATGAGTTAGAGAATAACAAACTAGGTAATTCAGGACTCTCGCCCATTCTTCCTAGCTATACCAATGTAAAACAAGGTATAGGTGTGCTTGGGGGGGCACGAATGATACAAACCGAGTGGCTAGACAATATTTAAACCAAAATAATAGTTATCAACTAAATTTTAAAAACGTATGAAGAAAATTTTATTATTGGCTACCTGCTTTGCAGTTAGTCTGAGCTGTTTTTCGCAAACATCAAGTCTTGTAGTAGGAACCTCTACAGGTACATTAGGAGAATATACCAGTTTCTCTTACCACAACGGAGCAGATGGAACAACCAGCCTTGCTACAAAATGGAAGCCTGGCATGGGGTTCAACTTGGGTTATCAACTTCACTTTAATTTATCTGACCGTTACTCTGTCGATGCTTCTATACTGGGTAAGGTGCAGCAAGGCGAGGTAAATAGCCAAGAGATGGGGGAGAATGGAATAATTTCCTGCAACGATAAAGCTTGGCTCTGGGGAGGAGCAGTTAGCGGTGTTATCAATTACCACCTTTGGCAGGGTATGCGTATCGGTCTAGGTGTAGAACCCACGCTTCTTTTCCGTACAGACCAACTGCTCTCTAATGGGAATAAGCAGGTTTTTGACTGTCCTGTTCTTGTTAAACTGGGCTATCGCTTTAAAAATAGTATGGAGATAGCTGCCTACTACAAGCATGGTTTCAAAAGCATATACGAGAATGCTCTTTTTGTAAACAATGTAGAGAAGAGCAAGGAGGTTGCTATTTCACTCTCTGTGCCTTTGTTTAAGTAATTATTTTGTCAATAATAACATTTTAAAACTAACAAGAAATGAAAAAAGTTTTTTTATCATGCCTAATCGTTATTCTATCATCTTGTAATTCTAACGATGATTTAAATCTAAATGCAAATTTTACAACTAGTGAAATCGCAAATCGAAGTGTTGCTAATAATGTTTTATCGTTTGATACAGAATTAGAATACGAAAACCTACTTGATTCTCTATCTTTACTCACGAATGATGAGCTTTTGCTGTGGGAGTCAAAACAACTAGGTTTTAAGTCAATGTATAGAGTTCATAGTGAGGCTGTGGAGTCTATTTTAAGTGTTTTAAATATAGAAGAGTATAGTGTTATAAAATCAGAATATAATGACAGATTTATTTTTAATGATAAAGATGCTTCAGATTTATCAATTTATATGCCACTATTTAATTACACTAAGGCTATAACATTAAATGAAGAAGGTTGTGTATATATCGCAGGGGAAAAACGTAATTTTAGAGAATTTAATTCATACAATGAATACTTTCTTAAATTGCAAAAAGAATATCCTACTCTAGTAAAAACAGTGGAAAATGGTATAAATCAGGTATATGTAAAAACAAGTGATAGGAAGTTTAGTGCTCGCATTGGTACGCAAGGGAATCAACAAGCCATTAGGGTCAATGCATCTAAAAAAATTCTTTTTGGTTGGGTAGAATATACTACTGCATATTATTGGCGTTTTACACCTAATGGCCCACTTCAATTTGGTAATGAAATGAAAAGTGGTAGTGATATTTATATCACAGGTTCTCCATTTCCTAATGGCACCAAATTATATATGTGGACACGTGGTACGGGTGAAGAGAATAGAGCTATAATGACAGTTCAATTATAACCTTAACTATTAACTCAGCCCTTATATTTATTGAAGAAAATATGAGTCCCCTTGAAAAAGTCTTTTTTTTTATAATCCCTCATCAGCTAGGCGTGAATGAAATGAGAAGAACCTACACGGTTACGGTATTGCCGTAACTGTGTAGGTTTGTTGTCCTAATGATTTTTATTTAGTATATCTTTCTCATTGACAGGAGAATAAATCAGATTTAATAATGAATTTTCAAATTCAATTAAAAGTATGACACTGTAGATTTCTCTTAAAGTTAAATTGAGGGTATCAAAGATTCACTTCTTCTGCCCTATAATAAGTTATTGCCGATTCTATAAGATTAATATTGTTATAATCATCTATTAGAAAGTCAAATCTATTTCTTCTTCAACAGCTTTAAGGTAGGCATTAACATTGATAGCTGGCACAGTTCCTATCTGTTTTAAATAATGCACTAACTGAAGAAAGAATGTAAATAATGAATGATCATTCTTATTGAAATGTATTTCTTGAACTATTCTTTCTCGATAGAATTTCTCGTATGGCTCAAAACCTCTATCTTCTGTCCTGATGCGGTCTTCGCCTTTATAATCCACATAAAAACTACCGTAAGAAACGCTGCACCCTAAATCAATCGTTTGGAATCCATTCAATGATTTCAATTGTTGCTTTATTGTTGTTGTATTGGCATAAGAGCAATCAGTTGTAAGAATACCACCAATTATTTTAGAAAGAGATCTTTCTTCATGTTTTTTGCCGGATGCAATCATAGACATTGATGTTCGTTTTAACTTTCTTACACTTTCAATCTTCTCCGCTGCATATTTTATATTCCCTTTAATGTCTTGTTTAGCTTCAAAAACAGCGTATACTCCTTCTGCCGGAATATATTTAAAGCCATCATGATTAAAAATGAAAGGCGTATATAAGGCGTCGTAAATAACAATGTCTATCTGTTGACTTACATTACCTTCGCTATCAATAACCATTGCTTTATCAACCTTGTACTTGTCAGGAAGATAAGTGGATAAAAAATTAATCCAATGTGTTTCAGAGGCATCGCCCATACTTCCCATATGTGGAATACATCTTCTATTTAAGTTTAAAGATTCTTGCATCTCACTCTGCAAACCTGAAAACAACTCTTTAAAGTCTATCATTTCTTTATATTTAAAAAGATTATTATCACTATATATATAAATTGCATGAGATCTTATACCGCATTTATTCAGACCTACTATGAGGAGTATTGGATTTTCTATCATAACACCATCCTCCTCTGCAATTCTTCTCATTGCTGTGAGGTCTTTAAAACTAAATGGGGAATTACCATTAGGATGTGAATGCCATTCTCCTAAATAGAAGATTCCTTGTGATGCCAATTCCTTCCACTCTGCTTCCATTCCCTCTGTTGACCTTTCATATTCCGTTACGGAGCTCGATTCTCTTGAAGGTATTACAATTCTTTCAATAAAAGCAGTCCGTTTATCCTGTGAGTATCTGCCCGCAAGCATTCCTCCCGTTTCTCTTGGATAGTTTGCCATACATCTATTGTAGACAGAATAGAGCAAATCATTGCAGACTACTAGTTCTACGTTTCTATCCGAATTTTTATATCTCATACTTTATTAATAGCTAATCCGTGAATAGTTTCGTTTATATAGAAATTACTTAACGGCTCTTTCTGTGCTAGCATATTTATAATATTAGAAGTACGTGGTGGTTTCTTAGTGATCCACCATGTACCTTATCTTAATAGTGAAAATAGTGTAAAAGGCGGAATGCTAATAATGCCTTTAGATATTTCAGGTGATAAAGTCCTAAAGCCAAGAGATTATACAGCTTATTGGTTGGGTGAAAGACCTCGCAACATTGATAGGAGTTTGGTTTTATCCCTTGTAAATGATGATCTGTTGCGCAATCATGGAGACGGTCTTAAGAGTGAGCATTATTTGTCATGCAAACCCGACAATTACGCAGACAAAAATTATCCAACATTCTATGAAAAGGTTGTAACTTATTACAATACGATTTCTTCTCCTGCATTTGCTACTGATAAGCAAGCCTGTGAGAGATTGAAGAACGAAGTAGTTCAACAGTCTGAAGATTCGGTTTTATTATATGCTGAGACTAATGCTACACGTGCAGATATTGCATCACTTTCAGATTGTTTTAAAGAGCAAAAGGTCGCAATAATTGGGCTTGGAGGAACGGGAGCGTATTTATTGGATTTTTTAGCAAAGATGCCATTAAAAGAGATCCATCTATTTGACGATGATCTTTTTAATACGCATAATGCATATAGGTGTCCTGGTGTGGCAAGCACCAGTATACTTAGCGAATGCATGATGAAGGTGACTTATCTAAAAAATATCTATAGCAATATGCATAAGGCTATTTTTGAACATCCTGTAAAAGTGACATCATCTAATATTGCAGAACTTGACGAGATGGATTTTGTCTTCATATGCGTTGATACCGTTGATGCGAGAAACAATATTGCTCGACATTTAATCGAAAAAACCATTCCATTTATTGACTCTGGCCTTGGCCTTATTAAAGGGCCGAGAGGCTTAATGGGGCTAATCCGTGTAACAACAGGGTACCCTGAGCATTACAATCATGTTGGGGATGCATTCGGTTGCGAAGTAGGTATAGAAGATGAATATTCTAGCAATATTCAGATTGCTGAGTTGAATGCATTAGCTGCAATTCTTATGGTAACAAAATGGAAGCGGATGATGAACTATTACGTTGACGAAGGCAATGCGGATAACAATATAGTTTACTCTATTCCTGTTAATGAAATAGCAAAATAAGTAATGAAAAATAAAGTTATTAACCCAGAATTTGTAGAGTTCATTCCTGACTCATTGGAGTCAGGAATACTCTATATATCTATGAAGTATTCCGTAGCCGTTCATTTATGTGCATGTGGTTGTGGTAAAGAGGTCGTCACTCTATTTTCTCCAAAAGATTGGAAGCTTTATTTTGATGGAGATAGTGTATCTCTAAGTCCATCTATTGGAAATTATGAATATCCGTGTAAATCTCACTATTTTATTAAATATAATCAAATAGACTGGTGTGCGGCAGAACCATATAAGAAGATGAATAAGAAAAGAACAAGAATTCTAAAATTAAAAAGTGGATTAATTATCTACTGCAGTGCTTTAATGTATCCATATAGTTTTGAGTACCGTAATATGGGCTGATAGTAAATAAGGTTCAATTAAGCTATAAAACATACACTTATAATCAATTGTTATGTATGAAATCATCTATCATACTCTTATTCTAATAGGTGAAGCTTGTGGTAAATCATTAGTTTTCACCTATCTAGCCACCTATCAACTGTAGGCTATGTAAATATGCGTATATCCTTTTAAAATTATATTTTTCAGGTTCGCAACGTTGTAGCAGGGCAGCTATACAATAGAACTGTTATGTTCTTAGATTTCATCCTTTGCTCTTTTTATCTTTCACCTCTAACCGCAAGTGGCTACGAATGGATAGATCGTGCCTAATCCTATCCCTTTATATCGGTTCTTCTTGGATTCATGAAATACACCCAAACCCTAGCCTATATCAAGTTCAATCCTCTTATCTTTGATATTTCCTCCAATCAATCAACTGGATAGATAGAATCTTTATTTCCCTACTTTCCTTGTACTACATATCTCGAGCTGCTTCTCATACGGATATAAGCGAATTAGCATCCTTAGCTTAACCGACTACGATATATCTGCTCTACTTCGTGTCCATTTTTGGCTGAAGTCACATCATTTTCTCATTGCAAAG
>JBOFEN010000006.1:0-7110 GCA_051648105.1 Bacteroidales bacterium | reverse complement strand
AAGGAGTTAGATTTACAAGTTGAGGTTCATCCGGTATCTTCACTTTCAGATATGATGAGTGGACTAGAGTCGGGTGAGTATGATATTATAGCTCGTATGATGCCTATCACATTAGATCTAAAGGAGCTATATGGAGTGAGCTCTCCTATATTTACCTCTAAACAGCTTCTTGTTCAGCGCAAAGCAGAGTTTAATAACGACTCACTACCCATACGTAACCAGCTATATCTAGCAGGTAAAACGCTCCATCTTCCTGCAAACTCTCCAGTGAGAAGGCGACTTCATAACCTCATGCAGGAGATTGGTGACACTATTTATGTTGTTGAAGATCCTCTTTACCAAGATGAGCAACTATTGCAATTAGTTGCTCTTGGTGAGATAGAGTTTGCTGTCTGTGATGCCTTGGTGGCACAGAAGCTACAAGCTTACTATCCACAGATCGATATATCTACAGATATAGGATTCTCTCAACTCAATGCGTGGGTTCTTAGACGGGACTCTCCTGTTCTTCTCGATACAGTCAATAGCTTCGTTGAGCGAGCTATTCAAGATAAGTACATTGATAAATTGGTAAAACGATACTTTAAACCCTAACTAATAGGCTCTCCGAAATACTTTTCAGGAGGGCCTTTACAGCAAATATATGAACTACCCAAATAGTATAGAGCAGAAGATAAGCTTTGATAAGGTTCGTGACCTCATCAGCGATAAGTGCTTGAGTCCACTAGGCAAAGAGCAGGTGGAGCTCATGAGCTTCTCTTCTGATTTTGAGACAGTAAAAATGCGACTTGAAGAGTGTGGTGAGATGATGCAGATTCTCTCTCAAGAGAGTGATTTCCCTGCAAACTACTTCTTTGATGTTCGTGGACCAATGAAAAGAATTAGGATCGAGGGTACATACCTTGATCAATCTGAGCTCTTTGATCTAAGACGATCATTAGAGACTATCAACTCTTTAGTGAAATTCTTCCTCAGCGACGAGTCACTAGAGAAGGAGGAGCTATACCCTCGACTAACCTCTCGTGCCAAACAGGTGGAGATATTTCCAACTCTACTAGAGGATATAGATAGAATATTAGACCGCTTTGGGCAGATAAAGGATAGTGCTTCGAGTGAATTGCAGCGTATCAGAAGAGAGTTGCTAACCACAGCCTCGGGTGTGAGTAAGACCTTGAATGCCATTCTGCGTTCAGCTCAAGAGCAGGGTTTTGTGGAGAAGGATATGAAACCAACAATGCGTGATGGTAGATTGGTTATTCCTATTGCTCCATCATATAAACGTAAGATCAAGGGTATCGTACATGATGAGTCTGCCAGTGGTAAGACTGTCTTCGTTGAACCTGCTCAAGTGGTTGAGGCAAATAACCACATACGTGAGCTTGAGAACCAAGAGAGACGAGAGATATTGAGAATATTGGTTGAGTTTGCCGATAAGCTACGCCCTTTTTGTGACGATATAGTGGAGAGTTACAGCTTTTTGGCACTAGTGGACTTCACTCGTGCTAAGGGTATCTTTGCTATCGATACAGACGCAGTAGCTCCAGTGGTTGAAAACTACTGTCAAGTGGATTGGTATGGAGCCAAGCACCCGCTGCTTCTACTTTCACTAAGAAAGCAAAACAAACCTATTGTACCTCTTGATATACAGCTAGTGGGGGATAAAAGACTTCTTATTATCTCTGGTCCCAATGCTGGTGGTAAGTCTGTATGTCTAAAGACAGTCGGACTTCTTCAATATATGTTACAATCAGGAGTGCCTGTGCCGCTCTATGAAAACTCACGTATTGGTATCTTCGATGATATCTTCATTGATATTGGTGATGAGCAGTCCATAGAGAATGACTTGAGTACATACAGTTCTCACTTGACTAACATGAAGAGCTTCCTTCGCGGAGCACACTCAAAGAGCCTACTACTTATTGATGAGTTCGGTGGTGGTACAGAACCTACCATAGGTGGAGCTATCGCAGAGTCACTTCTAGATCGCTTCAACCAGAAGGGAGCATTTGGGGTTATTACCACTCACTACCAAAACCTTAAGCACTTTGCGGAGAATCACTCGGGTATTGTCAATGGTGCCATGCTTTATGACAGACACCAGATGCAACCTCTCTTCAAACTATCTATAGGTAATCCAGGTAGCTCATTCGCCATAGAGATTGCACGTAAGATTGGGTTGCCTGAAGATCTTATTGCATCTGCCTCTGAATTGGTGGGAAGTAACTATATAGAGATGGATAAATATCTTCAAGATATTGTTCGCGATAAGAGGTATTGGGAGAATAAACGATCTGAGATCAGAAGAAAAGAGAAGCAGTTAGAGGAGGCTACAGCTAGATTCCAACAACAAAGCGAGGCTCTTGATAAAGATCGTAAAGAGATTGTTCGTAAGGCAAAGGCTGACGCTCTTGAGCTGATGAGCCGATCTAATGCTATTATTGAGAAGACAATTCGCGAAATCAAGGAGGCTCAGGCTGAGAAGGAGGCTACAAAGCTTGTTCGTTCTGAGCTTGAGATGTTTAAAGATGAACTTCGTAAGGAGGCTGCAGATCCTGATAGTGCTCTCAATAGAAAGATAGATAAACTAAAAAGAAGGGAGAAGGATAAGGCTAACCGCACAAAAGAGAGTATTGCTCAAGAGAAGAAGGCGGAAGCTCCCCTTGTTGTTGGGGACACTGTGAGGATCAAAGGGCAAACAACCGTTGGTGAGATTCTCGAGATTCAGGCAAAACAGTGTGTCGTGGCTTTTGGTCTTATCAAAACATCTGTAAAAATTGATAGAATCGAGAGAGTAGGAAAAAGACAAGCCAAGAAGGAGCAGCAGAAGGTGATCATAAGCTCGCAGACATCTAATGATATTCGTGACAGACAGTTGCATTTCCAGCAAGAGTTGGACGTTAGAGGGATGAGAGCTGATGAGGCTCTTCAAGCTGTGGCATACTATATTGATGATGCCCTCTTGTGTGCTGTTAACTCCGTTAGGATACTACACGGTACAGGAACAGGGGCATTAAGGCAAGTTATACGCCAATATTTGGCAACAGTACCAGGAATTAAGCATTTTAGAGATGAACATGTTCAATTTGGTGGCGCTGGAATAACGGTAATCGAATTTAATTAATAAATTTGTACCAAATAAGTTTCAGTTGTATTTAAACAGCAGAGACTCTAAAAAACTAAACAAACTATGGCAAACAGACGCGATTTAAAGAAAAGAGTTAACCTTATGTGTGACTATTTTGAGGGTGCAACAACATTTGTTCTTCTTTGCTATCCTGATGATTATAGAAAGCAAGGGATTGAGTTACTAGAGAGAGCACAATCACTCAGAGTAGATACAATCTCTAAAATTAATAGTAGCTATGGTGAGAGAGGTAGTAAAATCGTAAGAGATTACTACAATGATCTTTTGAAGAACTTCAAATCTGAGATCGATGCAATGATGGAGCTTTATGCTAACATCTTGACCGATCATATGGAGAAATGTATGATAATAGAGGATGCGAGCAATAAGTAAATTTATTCTTAAATTGATAGGCTGGAAGATAAATATTCCTCTTCCAGAGGTGGCTAAGTGTGTTATTTGCGTAGCTCCCCATACTAGCAATTGGGATTTTATTCTTGGCAAACTATTCTACTGGGCTGCAGGTCGAGATGCGTCATTCCTAATCAAAAAGGAGTGGTTTTTCTTCCCTATGAATCATATATTTGATGCAATGGGGGGTGTGCCTGTTGAGAGATCTAAGAGAACAGACTTGGTAACTCAGATGGTTGAGCAGTTTAATAATAGAGAAAACTTCCATTTAGCTATTACACCTGAAGCAACTCGTCAAGCAAATCCAAACTGGAAGCGTGGCTTCTATTTTATTGCTAAGAGAGCGGGTGTACCTATTCAGTTTGCATATATTGATTATGGTAAACGTGAAATGGGCATAAAGGACTCTTTCACTCCAACGGAGGATGAAGAGGCTGATATGAAATTTATTAAATGCTACTTCAAGCAATTCACAGCTCGTCACCCTGAAAATTTCAAAACAGGACATGAGTAACACTCTAAGAGTTTCCCTATTCCAGTCTGACATAATATGGCAAGACAAAGGGGCAAACCTCAAAAAGATAGAGCAGGCAGCACTCTCACTAATTGGTGAGAGTGACCTGCTCATCCTACCTGAGATGTCTACAACAGGCTTCTCAATGTCTACAAAGGAGTTGGGCGAACAAAATAGTGGTGAGACAATATCCAAGATAGCTGAGATCTCAAAGAGATGTAACATAGCTATAATGGGTAGCTTTATTGCACAGGATAAGGATAGCTTCTTTAATAGAGCCTTCTTTATTACCCCTGATAGCCAGGAGTTTGCAGATAAAAGGCATCTGTTTCGTATGGGTGAAGAGCCTAAGCACTTCTCCCAAGGAGAGAGACGAGTGATTGTTAACTATAAAGGGTTTAACATTCTACTTTTGGTCTGCTATGACCTGCGCTTCCCTGTTTGGTCGCGTAATCGTAATAACGAATACGACCTAGCTATATACGTAGCTAATTGGCCAAAACCAAGAAGAGAGGTCTGGAATAGGCTTCTTGCAGCTCGAGCAATCGAGAATATGACATATGTTTGCGGCGTAAACCGTGTAGGTGTTGATGGCTTAGGGCTACTTTACAGTGGCGATTCACAACTTATATCCCCAAAAGGAGATGTAATGCATCTAAGCCAAGAGAGTTGCGAAGTGTTAGATACCATAACTATCTCAAAGGATGAACTAGAGGAGTTTCGAAGGAAATTCCCTGTTTGGATGGATGGTGACGATTTCATACTTAACGGAATATAGAGATAATTAATAGAGTATTAGTACCTAAGAACATATAATTGGACCTATGAGAAGAGACCTGAGTTCACAAATATCGTTGAACAAAATACCCTTGCAGTACTACAAACCTGCAACTGCTTTTGACCGTTCGGTCATTACACGTTATGAGAAAATATATACAGATATCTACGAATCAGAGTCTGAGGGTGGTATATCTGTAGCACGCGAGATTGCTTCTCTTATCAGAGAGAAAGAGGCAAAAGGGCAGAACTGCGTTCTTGCTCTCCCTGGTGGTTACTCACCAAAATCTGTCTACACAGAGTTGATCAGACTTCACAAACAAGAAGGACTTTCATTCAAAAGAGTGGTTGTATTCCTTATCAGTGAATTTTATCCTCTAGCTGAGGCACTTCCACATAGCAACCTTAAGATGGTTAAAGAGTATCTTCTTGACCATATTGATATAGATCCGCGTAACATCTTCAGCCAAGATGGTACTATTGAGAAGTCTGATGTTGGTGAACATGCTCAGAGATATGAGCAACTCATCGAGCAGCAGGGTGGACTTGATTATGCTCTCTTAGCTATCGGTCGCCTTGGTAACGTTGGTCACAACGAGCCTGGATCACAGATTAACTCTAAGACTCGTCTTATGCTACTTGATCCAGAGTCGCTAAAAGATACCTCTAGATTCTACCAATCAGTTGACAATATGCCTCGCTATGCAATCACTATGGGTATACTTACCCTTATGCAAGCGCGTAAAGTGGTTATCGTTGCATTTGGTGAATCAAAATCTAAAGTTGTTCGTCAGCTAGTTGAAGAGAAGTATTCTGATACTATCCCTGCGAGCTACTTCCAACAGCATACAAATGCTAAGGTTATTATTGATCTTGTTGCAGCAGAAGAGCTTACAAGAATCAAAACGCCTTGGTTGGTTACTACTTGCCAGTGGAATGACCTAATGGTACGTAGAGCAATCGTATGGTTATGCCAACTAACAAATAAGCCTATTCTCAAGCTTACAAATAAGGACTATAACGAGCATGGTCTTCATGAGCTTCTTGCTCTATACGGATCGGCTTACAATGTTAATATCAAAGTCTTCAATGACCTTCAACATACTATCACTGGATGGCCAGGAGGAAAACCAAATGAAGATGATAAATATCGTCCTGAGCGTGCTACTCCATACCCAAAGAGAGTGCTTGTATTCAGCCCGCACCCAGATGATGATGTTATCTCAATGGGTGGTACTTTCCGTCGTCTTGTAGACCAAAACCACGATGTGCATGTTGCATACGAAGTATCAGGTAACATTGCCGTGGGTGACGAAGAGGTAATCAGATATATCTCACTATACAAAAACATCATGCAGAAGTATGATGGCGAAAACAATGAGATGATCTCACGCTTCGACTCAATTCTTAATTTCTTGATGAATGAGAAGAGAGAGGGTGACTTCGACACAAAAGAGGTGCTATTTCTCAAAGGTCACATCCGTCGTGAAGAGGCTCGTGCTGCTTGTCGCTACACTGGTGTGAAAGCAGAGAACGTGAATTTCCTCGACTTACCTTTCTATGAGACAGGTGCAGTTAAGAAAGGTGATCTTGAAGAGAGAGATATACTCATCGTTAAGGAGATACTTGACAGAGTAAAGCCTCACCAAATATTTGTTGCTGGTGACCTTGCCGATCCACACGGAACTCATAAGGTGTGTCTTGATGCTGTTCTTGCTGCTATCGACGAGTCTAAGTCGGAGGAGTGGTTGAGCGATTGCCGCATTTGGATGTATCGTGGTGCTTGGGCAGAGTGGGCTATCGAGAACATCGAGATGGCTGTACCAATCTCACCTGAGGAGCTTCGTCAAAAGCGTAATGCCATCCTTAAGCACCAGTCACAAATGGAGAGCGCTCCTTTCCTAGGAAATGATGAGCGACTATTCTGGCAGAGAGCAGAAGAGCGCAATAGAGCTACTGCTGACCTATACTGCCTACTCGGACTTGCTTCTTACGAGGCAATCGAGGCGTTTGTTGAATACGTTCCTCTATGATCATTCAACGATTATAGATTTTAAATAACAGAAATGATCTCCCCAGATGGTGTTTGTAAGGCAAATATCCTCTGGGGAGATATTTGTTTATTCTCAATTCAGACTCTAACAATGGCTCACCCGATAAACCATGGGGACTAAGCATACAGCTTAGTGAGTCTAAAAAGGAAGAACTTTACATCAACAACCCCTCTTAGGCTTGCTCTAAAAGCTTTAATTTTAGCATTAAAAGACTCTGCAAATGCGTTTGT
>JBOFEN010000005.1:0-9072 GCA_051648105.1 Bacteroidales bacterium | reverse complement strand
GCAGTGCCATTTAGTAAAATAGCACTGCGGTTTATAGTTATATCGAACCTAATTTGAAGTATCGGTTATTAATAGCCTAGTTTTATTTGTATATACACCTAAGCCTAAGGGCCTCACTCTTTATCAGACACAAATCAATAAATTAACTAACACCCCCGATTGATCATCTTATTACGACGTCTGATCAATATCGGGATAGCAATTAATAGAGTAAGTAGTTCCGCTACGGGTATGGTTAGCCATATACCATCTATACCCATTACTCGTGGAAATATTGATATGCCTAGAGCTATGAATATTAATCCACGGAGCAGAGATACTATGATTGAGGTCTTTGCATCACCCATTGAAGTAAAAAAGCTTGAGATGGCTATGTTTGCCCCACTCATCAAAAAAGCAAAGGCACATATCTTTGAACCTATCCTTGCAATCTCCATCACAGAATCCCCATCTACACCAGTTGAGAAGAAGAGTGCACTGAGGTCTCCTCCAAAGAAGAGTGCCGTGGTGGCAAATAGAAGACCGATAGTAGAGTTTACAGCTACCGAATAATAGAATATTTTCAATACTCTAAGGTAGTTTTTAGCCCCGTAGTTGTATGAAAGTATTGGTATTATACCATCTGAGACCCCAACAAATATTATTATCCCTATGTAGATCAGATAGTTTATAAAGGTATAAGCCGCCACACCCTCTGCACCAACATAGAATAGCATTGCGTTGTTAAACATCAGCATTGTGATACCTGCCGAGAGCTCTGAGGCCCCCTCGGATGAACCATTATAGATCATCCTTGAAAGTAGAGATAAGCTAAATCGCCCTTTTTGGACTGTCACTTTACTACTATTCTTAAATAGAATATGAGCAACTGTAAGTGCTCCAACACTAAAAGATATCCCTGTAGCATAGGCAGCCCCAACTACTTCGAGGTTTAGATGTGCTATGAAAAGATAGTCTAGAATAATATTTAGGACAACTGTTGCTGTTAGCACACCCATCGCAAAGTATGGTCTACCAAATGCCTTCATCATATAATCAGCTAGGAAGAAGAGTGATATGAAGGGATAGAACAGAGATAGTGTTTTTAGATACTCCTGTGAGTAACCATTAAGTATTGGATCATCCCCCAAAAGATGAATAAGATTAGGAGAATAGATATAGAAAAGAGTAGAGAGTGTGATTATTAATGCTAGAGTTGCAAAGAGTGCCGTTCTCAGTGCATCTGCACCTCTTTGACGATCACCCTCACCTAGAGCAATGCTCACCACCGTTTGGCAACCAATACCAATTACAATAGCGATTGCAGTAATTGTAGTATATATTGGCATTACAATATTGACAGCAGCCAATGCATTTGCACCAACATAATTCCCCAGGAATGCTCCATCTATCATGGTTTGCATTCCAACGAACATAAGACCTAATGCCCCTGATGCAGCATATTTTCTAAATAGGTATCCAACTTTAGCAGTTGCAAACTCCCTCTCTTGATTGTTAATATAGTGTTGTTCCATAAAGCTCTGAACAATCGTTCAGTCGTGGTATAAAAAAAATTATCTTGTTTTAATTTGGTTGTAGTAGTCAGTGAGCATCTTTGTAATCTCTGCCGAGGCATTGGAGTCCTTCATTCGATATCCTATATTAAACCAAGCCCCATCAATAATATATACAAATGTTTTAGCTACTGTCTCACTATCAGAGAGATTATTAATCTCCCCCAGCTTGATACTATTCTCAACGACAGTAATCCAGGCTCTCAACTCATCATCCCTAACTCTTTGATAGCGTTTCTCAAACTCTTTGTCACGCGTAACTCCTTGAAAGAATAGAAAGTCAAGGTTTATGATATTATAACTGCTACCTCCAATAGAGAGCTTATTTGTACATATATCGCTGTATATAAGCTCTGTGAATGTGATCATCTGAGATATATTGAAATCCTTTATCTCGTTTAAGTTTATTCTAAATAGTTCTAGGAGGTAGCGCTCCACAACCTCCATAAACAACTCCTCTTTACTCTTATAGTAGTGATAAATTATCCCACGAGACATGCCTGTCTCTTTCTGAATATCAGATATAGAGACGGCGTCAAAACCCTTCCTCACAAGCAGAGCGAAGCACTTCTCTAGTATTACATCTTTACCCTTGTTACTCATAATATAATAAAATTGAACAATCGTTCAACAAAGGTAACCGTTTTTCTTATACTGCTAAATTAAATCAATGAATTATTACTCTAAATCATATTGCTGACTTTTATCATAAGAAGCAATAATCACACTTAATCAACTGATAATCATCAGAGATGGAAATATCTCTTTAATAGCCATCAATACTAAGACACTGTGTGATGGTTTTCTCATTTCATAAATAGTGGTTTTCTAAACCAGATAGCTATTTAACTTCTTATCTATATATGCAAGCAAGCATAATATGGCACTCAATTTAGCCTAAGGCTTTTGGGTGATTACACTGAGGCTTTTGAGTAGTTAGCCTTAGGCTAACTGCAGGTTAGGCACTGCCTAATTTCACTCTACATGAAGGATAAAAGGTCACAGACTTTTGCTTACGATCTTAGTGCAGTTTCCCAAAAGGGAATTATCAAAAAGATCCTTGCTAGTTCTACACAATAAGAGTGGTCAGGCACACCACTAACAAAAAAAGAGTCTTCAGTGTCCATTATTCGGAACTGAAGACTCTTAAGTCTCTATTAATACCTAAACATATAGGTTACTTCTTCTCGCTAGATTTACCTTTAGCGACACTCTTTGTTGTGCCCCTCTTCTTTGTCTCACTCTTCTTAGCTGTACCAGTGACCGTGGACTTCGAGGTAGACCTTTTGGCTGGGGCCTTCTTAGCTGGAGCTTTTTTGGCTGGAGCTTTTCTAACCTCCACTCTCTTTTTAGGAGCAGGCTTAGAACTAACCTCTTCTACCATAACTTCCTCAACAGCAGCAGTCTCTTCAACAACAGGAGTCTCAACTGATAGCTCCTCTTGAGATTCTGTCGACTCAACAACAGGCGTGTTAATGGTCTCAACTATAGGAGCTACAACCTCAACCTTAGAGGCTACAACTGGTGTCTCAGCCACCTCATTCGCAGCAGCACTACCCATATTAACAATCATACTCGAATCAAGTCCAGATGAAATATGGCTAGAGCAAGTGGTCATGAAGAACTGACAATTAGGGAACACCTCAACCATTCTATTGGCAATAAGAACTTGCCAATTTGGATGAAGGTGCATATCCACCTCATCAATTAATATAATACCCGAACCAGTAAGAGGGTTAACCTCCGAAGGGTTCAGTATGGATAGTCGACGAACTATATCTCCAATTACAGATAGGTAAATCTTCTCACCGTGAGAAAGCTGCTCCACACGAAGCGTGTTACCTTGCTTATCAATGGTAAGTCTAAGAGGGTTACGCTGATAGGTCAGATTGGTATAACCAGGCATGAAAGCCTCAATGGCACTCTGAAGAGCTGCGAGATGGCTGTCTGAATTAATCGCCTGGTCTGTTCTCCAACGAAACCACTCAAAGAAGCGTTTGAGACTAACACTAGCCGTAAGGTTAAGGTCAGCATATAGCTCCACTTGAGGGAATGATAGATTAGGCTTTACACGTATAGGTATCTCCTCAAGCATCCTATTTACTGGATAGTATGCAAATAAAGGAAAAGAGCAAGCACCATCCTTGTTGGCAAACTTAGAGCTTAACTCCCCCCCTAGTCGAGTCACATCCTCGAAGAAGAGATTCTCTTTTAAGTTAACCCCTGGTCTCTTTCTACTAATAGCAAATCGCCCTTTAAGCTCACCTTGAGAGAAGTTAGCCTCAATGTTAGAACCACCCTTGCCGTTGGTGATCTCCTCTGGCTGAATTAGTAGTCCTGCATTACGCTCTGATTTTGCACGAGCAGTAAACCAGCTCACAACAAGTGCTATTGAGTCTAGCAGAGAACTTTTACCTGTACCATTCTCACCCACTATCACATTAATATTCGGATGAAGAGAACACTCTTTGCGCTCTATACCTCTGAAGTTCTCTACAGTGATATCTGTAATCTTTAATTCGTTCATTCTAGTTAGTTAGTCAACATGTATTATCATCATTTTTCAAGCGATACTATCTATCTCCAAAAATGAGTTTGAAGTCCCTTTCAGAAGCAGGTTTAGTCCACTCCTCAGGGATAAACTTCCACTGATTTAGAGATCTTGGTTCAATCTCACCTTTCTGCTCTATATATTGCATTAGATAGTATCTAAGATCTTTGTCCGTAGCCTCAATGATGCGAGAGTCAAGCTCATCCTGTGGAATACCAGCACCCTTAGTTAGGAGCTCTCCACCACCATTGCCTCTGTATGAGTTAACGGCCACCTTATATCTCTTATCAAGATCAAAAGCAGACCCATCAGCCATAGACTCAATAGCAATCTTCTCTCCAGCTGGTTTAGTCACATCTACAGTATAGATAATACCAGCAGCTGAGTCGAAGTTGAAGAACATATTCTTAAAGATAGCTCTCTCGTGTCCCCCTTTTGAGGAGTCTCTAAGAAGAAGAATATGGTCATCCGCACTCTTCATTTGGTTTGTCCAATTAGCGTATGACATCTCTAGAAGGCCCTTAAGTTCTCTTCCTGTGAGTGACATAGTATATAGCATGTTCTCATACTTATATAGATTGAACATATCTCTCACATAGATTGGTCCATTCTCAATAACAGCATTGATAGATAGAGGTGCTGTAAGTGAGATGTCCGCACCTGTCAGCTCAAGTTGAAGTTCATGAATAAGGTCGATGAAGGCAGACGGCCCGAAGAATGATGGACGAGCATCAATTCTTTGAGTGAAGGTACCCACCTTTTGATTAACGAACTCCTTAACAATATTGAATTGCGGCTCGAAGGTTTTTAGTAACTCTTGATCTGGCTCATAAGCGTTCATCTCAACCAGTTCACTATTGAGAGCTACAATGCTCTTCTTGCCCTTGTTTACCGAGAACTTGATCTCAATAGAAGAGACATACTTACCTGCATTCGAAGGGTTAATGATTAGCACCTCTTTGCCCTCAACATTTGTAACCTTGCGGTTATCTTTCTTGTGGTCATGACCCATCAATACGATGTCAAAGCCAGGAACCTGTTGCGCTATGGTTAGCGAAGCATTCTCATTAAACTTACCCGACATAACGTGAGCATCCTGACCAGCATGGAAAAGACCTACAATAAGGTCTGGCTTCTCCTTTGACTGAATAACAGGAATCCACTTCTCTGCAGTCTTCTGCATATCTTCAAAATGCAATCCCTTCCAAAGAGTCTCAGGCAACCAAGCTGGTATAGCTGGGGTAATAAGTCCCAACACAGCCACCTTAACACCATTAACATTATATATAACGTAAGGCTTAACGAAGTTAGAACTATCTGAGGTTCTAACGATATTGGCAGCTAAGACAGGGAACTTACAATCAGTAATAAATCGATTATATACCGAAGCTCCAGCCTCTATATCGTGGTTACCTAGCGTCATACCATCATACTGCATATAATTAAGGAAAGCAGCACAGATGTGAGTAGATGTGGTATCCATGAAGTTATAGTAATATGCTGAAGGTTGCCCTTGGAGAATATCACCACCATCAAGAAGTAGCACACTCTCCTTGCCGTAGCTCTCACGCTGATTCTTTACGAAAGTAGCTACTCTTGACAAGCTAGCAGCACCAGGCTTGTCACTAATAAAGTCATAGGGATAGTAGTTACCATGAATATCTGATGTTTGAAGCAGGTTAATGGTTACCTCTTTTGATTTTCCCTTAGCAAACAGCGAAGAGAAAGCAAGAACTACACCTAATGTTAATACGACTAATCTTCTCATATAGTTACGGTTTAATATTTAATAACGATTCTACACGCTCAATCTTCTCATCCGTTGGCATAGAGGCATCAATCCAGTGAATATTGAATCCACGTCTCTCCATACCCCTAAACCATGTCATCTGTCTCTTTGCAAACTGGTGAATAGCCCTCTCGAGAGAGTCTCTCATCTCTTTGAGAGAGATCTCACCAATGATGTGTTGGGTAATAAACTTATACTCCAACCCATAATATATTAAGTCCTCAGCAGATATACCCTCAGCCATAAGTGCTCTCACCTCATCTATCATACCCTCCTCTATCCTATTATCAAGGCGACGAGTAATCTTCTCTCTACGAAGATCCCTATCTATGTCGACACCAATAATAAGACTATTGATTGGAGCAAACTCATTGGCCTTAGCCTCATCTGTGAGGTAGTACTCCTCGATCTCAATAGCCCTGATTGCTCTTTTTGCAGTATCAACATCCGTGCTATTATGAAGGTTCTTATACCCCTTTAGTATTTCTGTCAACTCCTCTAGCGATCTATCTGCAAGCCTTTCTCTAAGCTCTCTATTCTCAGGAACAGCAAGCAACTTGTACCCCTTGAGCACAGACTCTATATACATACCCGTACCACCACACAATATAGGCATCATACCCTTAGCCTTGATCTCAGAGTATGCCCTGTGAAAGTCATGCTGAAACTCAAAAAGGTTATATTTAGTACCAGGTTCACATATATCAATAAGGTGATGCTTCACCTCATGGCCATCGACAACATAGTCAGCAAGATCTTTGCCTGTACCAATATCCATACGACGATATACCTGACGAGAGTCTCCACTTATCACTTCGCTACCAAGCTTTGCAGCTAAAGCAGCACCAAAAGGAGTTTTCCCAGATGCTGTGGGACCAATAATGGTTATTAAGTCATATTGCATATACTCTTATATCTATTTGTTCTAATTAGGACAAAGGTAACTTAAAAAGGATAAAGGGACAACACATACAGAGTAAGTGCTGCCCCTTTATCCTTTTTTAGAGTTCCTATTATAGAGTAACCTTAGTCACCTTACGACCCTCATTGCTTTTAATCTCAACAATATAGAGACCTTTTCTCGATAGGTTGATCTGCTCGAATGGAGCACAATCAATTCTCTGTTTTACTATAACACCAGTCAGATCATACACATTGATAGTTGCCCCTTGAGGAACTGCCTCAGCAAAGATCTGTCCATTACCAGCCCAAACTTTGATCTGAGAGATAATATCCGAAGGTGTAGAAGTAGCTGTCTGAGTAGTCACTGTCATTGGAGATGAAGTAACAGACTCTGCTGCAATAGTAGTAACTGTATAGTAATATGTAGTCTCTGGATTAAGATCCGAGATCAACACATTAGTTGCAATACCCGTTCTACGAGGATAACCCTCAACCATTGGGTATGTAACCTTGTCACCACCAGTCTCAATCTTCAACTCATTGATATAAACACGCTTATTTTTCAAAGCATATATCTCAATAATAGACTCTTTTGTCTGCTGAGGTATCTCAAGCTCGAAAGTCTCCTCAGAGCTTCCAGTCAAGAACTCACCAACAAGATCACCGTCAACTTCAACAAAGATTCTAGCATCTGAATCAGAACTATATCTTTTTGCTTTAATAGTCAAAATAGATGGTGAAGTTAGATCAAATACTGGAGAGGTGATGCTACCTGGGTTGCTTCCCGATCCTAGACGAATCACACCTCCACTAACCTCAGTATATCCATCAGAATCCCATCCTTGAGGGAATACAGAGAAGTCCTCATCTGCCAATACAGTAAGACCATTACCCACCTCAACTACTTTCTCATAAAGAGCAACCTCATAATCCAACGCTAATGAAGATGGAGTCCAGTTAGCCACAAAGCTAGTTGACTTGATCTCCGTAGCAGGAAGAGCAGAGAAGTTATCTGTTGCTGATCCGCTAAGAGTAACAACTACGTCTCTCTCTAGATTAGCACCAGAGATAGTCAGCGTTACGGCATCACTACCAGCTATGATTGGATTGTAAGTAACCTGAACCTGCACTCCATTGTTCACCTCATCCGCAGTAAGAGATTGCGGTGTAACAGTGAACTTAGCTGCTGCCTGACCAGTTATAGCTATATTGATGTTACCACCCTCAAGGTTTCTACCCTTAACCTCCATCATGATTTGTGATGAAGAGGTCCAATGCACCTCTGGAAGAGTGATAGTACTGTAATATGAAGGAGAGGTAATTGCAGGAGCTGTAGTATTCAACGAGAATGCCTGACCTACCATGTTACCCCAAAGATACTCTACCAATTCTGGGTAGTCAATATATGGATTTCTATTCTTTTGAAGCTTGTAGATCTCCTCTGCACGATTAATCTCCTTTGAGCTCACGGGATCTTGACGTGTCCACTGAACAAGCAGATCTTTAGCCCAAGGCTTAAGCATAGGCCAAGTCTCACCCTTTACAATCATGGTTGGAGCTTGAGTACCAGTCCAACTAAGGTTCTCATAACAGGTAAACATATAAAGATATGCTCTTGCAAAGTCACCTTTGTACTCATCAAGTGGCTCGAAAGCGCTACCAGAATACTCTGCTCCGAAGGTGTTGTTACCAACCTTGATAGAACCATTCTCCCACGAAGGCTTAGAGACAATACCCATAGGGTAGTTACTTCTTCTCGAATTCGCATCAATGTCCGAAGGGTTCAAGTGGTAAAGATCCTTATAGGCATCATTCTTTGTACCACCCCACCAGCTCTTAGCCACACTGTGTTCGATATTCATCCCACCTGGTGCTGCAGCATTACCCGGGAAGTAGCGTTTGTTGAGAGAGTACATATCCCACACATAACCCTCTGGGTGAAGGTCACTCTTCTCAAATCCGCTCCACGTTCCACCACTACCACTACCGTAAGATAGTCTCGTACCCTCCTTAATGATAGTATAAAGGGCCGTTTTCAACTCCTTGTTGCTTTTTCCTTCAACAAGATCATAATAATCCGCAGGTGCTTGTGCCCATACCGAAGATGGGACCAAAAGTAGTGCTGCTACAAACCAATTAGGGTTTGCTGAAAATAGCTTAATCCCCTGAGTGTCAACTTAGCAATCTCTATATTATTTGTATAAGTACACGATTATTAGTATATTTGGTCTTAAACCCTTGCATTATGATTCGACATAAAGATTGCCAGCAGCTAC
>JBOFEN010000004.1:0-6622 GCA_051648105.1 Bacteroidales bacterium | reverse complement strand
ATACCGGATGAACCTCAACTTGTAAATCTAACTCCTTAGCAAATCGTTGGGCTAGCTCATATTGGAAACCCACCAGCGAGTCTGCCTGCACATGAAACTCAACACTATTGTAGTCCAGAGCAATTCTAACGACACCCTCTTTTCTTATCTGATCTAGATCACGAGGCTCAATCTCCCTCTTATTGTAAACCCTCAAGAGAGCCATTCCAATAAGAGCCACACTTAATAGTATGAGGTAAAGCCACATCTGTTTCTTCATAATCTTATGTATCTAGCGTGAGTTAATCTAAGAAGTTCCAACATAGCCCAAGCTTGAATGCTCGAGGATTTATTGGATAGTGAGGTGATGAGAAGTAGTTTCTCTCACCAAATAGTCCCTCATTGAGGTGAGTCACCATAACAAAGAATCGTACTGTCTTAAGCTTTGCGTTCACATATGCATTCATGATTGGGTAGTTTCCAACCTTAATATCCTGCTGTTGTACGAACTGACTCAGAGCAGGGTTGTAATCTGGTGCATAATATGAGGTATGATATCTAACATCCACACCAATCTGTAGTTGTAGAACCCTAGCAAGTGTAGCCTTTACATAAAGATTGTGATATAGCATCAGTTGAGGAACAGATATCACAGACTGCTTAGATGAGGTCTGATATGTGATATTATTATCCAAGTGAAGAGCTTTGAATGCAAAGTCCTTGCTTAGAGTTGCATTTAACACCTGCACACTCCCACTCTCTTGAACAGGGATACCATTAGATCCAAAATAGATATGATTACTTATATTATCAACCGATGCACGAAGCTTAAGGTCGAGAGTCGGAATACCTACCTCACCACCAAAACGTATGCGCTGCTCGAATCCGAAATCATTATCCCAGATATAGTTGTTTGAGACCCACTTATTGTGGTAGTAGTTAGGAGCCATATTCAAGAATTGTCCAAAACCATGAACATAAGCCTTCTGACGCCCTAAATTAAAGGATGATCTTATATCACCATTGATCTCTGTCTCTCCAACATCAGCACCTAGTACACCAACCTTACCACTCACATTAAAGTTAAAAAGAGTACCCTCAGTACGACTAAGCATACCCCCAACAAAGAGTGTATTCTCAACAGTGGTATTTACCTTGTCGAGTCTAGTCGTTGAATCTTTGGTAAACGAAGAGTAGTCCATCAAGGAGTAGCTCTCCACTCTATGCTCTACAAATCCTGTCGCTCCAAACTTCATGAAACGGTTAAAACCCTCACGAAGAGAGATTCCAAGCGTGTTGCTCAGTGACCAAAACCTTGTAAAGTCTCTAAACTGATTCTCATTAAAATAGAAGTTATCATAATACCCTTCGGTGAGCGGCGCCTTATCCATAACGTAACGCTTGAAGCCCTTCTCGAACTTGGCAGTATGTATAATGCTAGTAACGGGAACAAACTCAGTAATGGTAGTATCAGCCTCCTCACTAAGCTTCTTGACTACATCCTTCTCGTAACCAAGATTATAGCGATGAGTCAAGTAGTAGCTATCTAATATGACACGATTGTAGTTTGACTCAAGATTCGTTGGGATATTCTTAGGCTCAACGACCCTATTACCCTCTTGCACCTCCTCTGGAGCAGTGATGTATCTATCGTCAGCAATACCACCATTCTCCTTAGAGTTGATATTACTAGACATCAAAGCTGCATGTAGAGAGTATCTATCACTTTGATACGAACCAAAGACCCTATAATTAGTATGCTTTGCCGATTGGTTATTATAGTACCCTCTAGAGTATACCATATCAACATCTCCACCAAAGTTAATCTTCTTGCCTGCATTCACAGTGAATAACCCACCAAACCTCTCCTCTCCATTCTCCTTGTTACCAGACTGAAAGAAGGTAATGTTTGAGAATGGTACAGTAGTGTTATAAAAGAGAGTGTTACTAGCACTCATCATATAACTACTAAAAGGCTTTAGAAACAAGAATGAGGGCTGTGATCCGTTCTCCTCGGTAAAGTCACGGCTATAACCAGCACTTCCTAGAGTACCCAAGTGCCCTCTTGAGAAGGGAGTACCATCAAGAACTGATCTATTCTGATAGTTCCTTGTCAATGTATCCATTGGTACATCTATGTTCTCACCAAGCTGTTCGTTTACATGCCACGAACGAATACGAAAGTCTGCTTTCTTCTCAGGAGCAGATGGTTTCTCTCTACCATCACTATTTAGTTGCCCTTGCCCTACGACTCCCACCACGGAGAGAAGAGAGAGCGCGAGTAATAATCCTCTTTTCTTCATATTACAAAGATATACTATTTCACATAATAGCCAAAAGAATTAGCGTCACTACATATACCATTAGTGACTCTCGATGGATTCTATCTTTCTCCCCTATTTGAAAGTTAAGATTCATCCTACTGGACAAGAGGCTATAACTAACCCACCCAGCAAAAACACCTATCATAGAGCCACAAAGCACATCTCCCAGATAGTGTACGCCAAGATATATCCTCGAATAACCCATGATAGCAGCCCACACAATAAGCATAATTGTCTGTCGTCTAGAGCGAATAATGAGCATCAAGAGTGTGGCTGCTGCCACCGAGTTCGATGCGTGAGAAGAGGTAAATCCAAATCTCCCTCCCCTATAACCATTAACAATATGTATCAAATCCTTCATCTCTGGGTCATGAGATGGTCTGAATCGCTCAACTAGAGGCTTCAATATACCAGAGCTAATCTGGTCAGAGATAAATATAGTTAGAACTATAGCCAATAGCCACCATAGATTCTTTCTACCACTCTTTATTGCAAGATGCACTATATACAAGATGTAGAACGGCACCCAAACCCACATCTTCGAGTAGTTGAAGAGTAGATTATCAAACCATGGAGTATGAAATCCATTAAGAAAGAGAGTCACGGCTCTATCTAGATTATCTAAGTATTCTATCATAACGTTAAGAGTAGTTTTTAGTTCTGTGCAAAGTTATACAATTTTATGCAGAACTATCGGGTAGGCCCTTAAGTAATAATTACTACCTTTGTGAAACTAACTATGAGAAAATATAGCCCTTCAATAGTGCTTTGGCGGGCAGTATACACTTACGGATGAATAACAAGTATGATTGATCTACAATTTGATAGCCAATATCTATGGCACCCATATACATCAACAACAAACCCACTACCTGTTTACCCTGTTGCTAGTGCCAATAAATGCAAGCTAATACTTGAGGATGGACGAGAACTAATAGACGGTATGTCATCGTGGTGGTGTGCTGTTCATGGATACAACAACCCCATACTCAACCAAGCCATCATAGAGCAGAGCTCAAAAATGTCACACGTTATGTTTGGAGGTATAACACATAAACCAGCTGTAGAGCTAGGTAAGATACTCGTGGATATGCTCCCTGAGGGACTAAATAGAATATTCTATGCAGACTCGGGCTCTGTCTCGGTAGAGGTTGCTCTAAAGATGGCTATACAATATGCCTACACCAAAGGCAATCGCAAAAAGAGTAATATCATGACCACACGCTCCGGATACCACGGAGACACATGGAATGCTATGTCTGTATGTGACCCAGTGACAGGTATGCACACAATATTTGGGTCATCACTACCCAAACGGATATTCATACCAGCACCAACCACTCCTTTCGCAGAAGATCTCAATGATTATGACCGCCTTTCGCTCAATAGTGCCTTTGAGCAACATCACCAAGAGATAGCAGCATTCATCATAGAACCAATTGTTCAGGGAGCTGGAGGTATGCGATTCTACTCGGCTAGCTACCTGAATGAGCTGCGTAGACTATGTACAGAGTACGATGTGCTGCTTATCTTTGATGAGATAGCGACAGGTTTTGGGAGAACTGGCAGACTATTCGCAACTGAATGGACAGAGATAACACCAGATATAATGACCATAGGCAAGGCTCTCACAGGAGGCATGATGACCATGGCAGCTACAATCGCCACTAGTG
Source organism: Bacteroidales bacterium (assembly GCA_051648105.1). Taxonomy (GTDB): domain Bacteria; phylum Bacteroidota; class Bacteroidia; order Bacteroidales; family UBA7332; genus UBA7332. The sequence continues at coordinate 2,646 of JBOFEN010000004.1, read as the reverse complement.
AGGTGGCACAGGTAATATCTGACAATGAAGCGAAATGCCTTATGCATGGTCCTACCTTTATGGGTAACCCACTAGCTTGTGCGGTATCACTTGCTTCGTGCAAACTACTTCTTTCAAGCAACTGGCAAGAGAAAGTAGATACTATAGGAGCGCAACTCAAAAAAGAGTTAGCCCCAGCTAGAGAGCTCCCACAAGTAGCAGATGTTAGAACACTTGGCGCAATTGGTGTTATTGAACTCAAAAAGAGTGTTGATATGGCTACAATTCAGAAGCGATTTGTTGATCGAGGTGTTTGGATAAGACCATTTGGTAAGCTAGTCTACATTATGCCACCTTTTATCATCAGCTCTGAGGAGTTATCTCAACTAACATCGGCCCTTTTATCAGTAGTAGAACAAGAAGCTTAAGCTATGCATGAACGCCTAAAGAAAATAGAGCAAGAGGGTTTATACAGAACACTCCACTCGAATAAACAACAGAGTAGTTACATCGCATTGAATAGTAATTCAATGATGGTGAACCTATCCTCAAACGACTATCTAGGATTGGCATCTGATGAGGAGTTACTAAATGAGTTCTATGACCAGTTTAATGATAATAGAGCTGAGCTGAGACTCTCAGCCTCATCTTCTCGACTGCTGACTGGCAATTTTGATATATATCAACAGTGCGAAACGACTCTTGCCTCTCTCTATGGAGCTGAGTCTGCTCTGATATTCAATAGTGGCTACCACGCAAATAGCGGGATACTGCCGGCTCTTGCTCAATCGGATGATCTGATACTTGCAGACAAGCTTGTTCACGCTAGTATCATTGATGGAATAAGACTAAGCTCTGCCGAGAGCGTACGATATAGACACAATGACTACGCACAGCTCAGAAGATTGATCTCCGAACGAGGCGGTAAATATAAGAGCATATACATTGTCACTGAGAGCATATTCAGCATGGATGGTGATATATGTGATCTACAAGAACTTGTGGCAATTAAGAGAGAGTTCCCTAATGTGATACTCTATATAGACGAGGCTCACGCTGTGGGGTGTTGTGGCAAAACTGGACTTGGTCTGTGCGAACAACAAGGCGTAATGTCCGAGATAGATATTATCATTGGCACCTTTGGGAAAGCACTGGCTGGGGTTGGTGCATATGCCATCACAAACAGTGTGATTCGCGAACTGATGATTAATAGCGTAAGAACACTCATCTTCTCTACTGCCCTACCACCAGTAACACTACATTGGACACACTTCATACTCTCACGCCTAGCCTCTTTCGAGCCACAGCGCCTGAGACTTCAAGAGATAATCAAACGATTCAAGAGAGACGAACGCTTTGCAAATAATCTAAGTAGCAGTCACATCATGCCACTTATGGTTGGAGATAGCCACAAGTCACTAGAGTTATCCAAGGAGTTAGAACGCAAGGGGTTCTATGCCCTACCGGTTCGACCGCCAACAGTACCCAAAGGGAGTGCTAGGCTAAGATTATCGCTTCGCGCTGACCTGACAGATCAAGCAATTGAACAACTACTAGAAACCCTTTAGCAGATGCAATACCACTTCATTAATGAGTCACAAAACCAAGGTGTCATACTCTTCTTCGCAGGATGGGGAGTGGACTATAGACCGTTCTCTCATTGGAACTTCCCAGGTTATGACATATTGATATGTTACAACTACTCATCACTAGAGTTCAACAGATCTTTAGTAAAGGAGTACAAAGAGGTGGTACTCGTAGCTTGGTCATTCGGAGTATGGGTTGCTAGTCGCTGCTTAAAGGATAGTGATATCAAATTCGCCCACACAATGGCCATCAATGGAACAGTACAAGCCATTGATGATAACAATGGTATACCTAATCCCATATTTGATGGCACACTCAACAGACTATCATCAAGCAGCTTAGAGAAATTCAACCTCCGTATGTGTGGTGGAAACAGAGAGCTGCTTTCACAATATAAAGAGTACTACCCCGAGAGAGATATTGATTCACTGACCAATGAATTATCATTCATAGGCAGAGAGTATAGATCTAGTGAAAGTGTCTCATTCTTTTGGGATGAGGTGATAATAGGAAGTAGAGATCTTATCTTCCCTACCACCAACCAACTTAATGGGTGGAGTGAACACCCTAATGTCAATGTGATTGAAATTGCTCACTACGCCGACTTCAGCACATCGATATCAAACTCATTAACCAACAGATAGATGAACAAAGAGCTTCTTGCACGCAGGTTCAGCAAAGCTGCTGCTACTTACGACCAATCGGCAATTGCACAACAGGAGATAGCCTCGCATCTCTGGAGCTTAACCTCAAGGATACTCAAGGATAAACCTGAGAATATTCTCGAGATTGGTTGTGGTACGGGTATGTTAACACGTATATACACACAGGAGTGCCACCTATCAAGAGTGACACTTAATGACATATATGACAGTCGAGAGTTTTTACCTCCTGTTAAGTCAAACTTCATTCAAGGTGATGCCGAAGAGGTCGACCTTGGTGAGGGTTACGATCTTATACTCTCGACCTCTGCTGTTCAATGGTTTTCAGACCTTGAGTCATTCATAAGCAAAATAGAGAGGTCACTTAAGCCAGGAGGGATATTTGCTTTCTCTACCTTTGGTCCAGACAACTATCACG
>JBOFEN010000003.1:0-4059 GCA_051648105.1 Bacteroidales bacterium | reverse complement strand
AGCTTGGTTCATTGTCTCTAGGAAGTAGTTTAGGTGATTGGCAAGTCTATGCTTCTCCTCGCTGATGTCAAGCTTCTCTATGTAGAATATCAATTCTTGCTCTAGTCTGCTTGAGTCGTGCTCTACATTTAGCTTAGCTAGACCTTCAGTTATTCGAGTGCGAACTTTCTCTATGCGCTCTCCTTCGAATGGCTCTACTTGTTTGAGTAGGGCTGCTATGTTGTTGATCTTCTCAGTGAATAGGGTGTGAAGTTTGTCACCCTCGTGAGAGCGAAACTCTATGATGGCTTTTGTAGCCTGCTTGAATGTGTTATAAACCACGTTCCACTCCTCTTCGTTGAGTTCCTGCTGTACCTCGCTCTTCATTGTGTCGGGCATTCTCATTAGCACCTCGTACCAATTTGTTGGTTCTGGGATGCCTGTTGAGGCAGATATCTCCTTAAGTTGCTTGTAGTAGTTCTCAACGATAGTGCTATTGATTGTCGATACACTCTCTTTAGAGATGGTCTCGATGAAGATGGTAAGATCTACTTTACCTCTCTCGAGCTTTTTCATTAGCTCGTTGCGAAGGAATATCTCTTTTTCGCGGTATATAGATGGCATTCGGGTGTTCAGGTCAAGCTGCTTACTGTTTAGTGATTTTATCTCTACAGTAATTTTTTTGTTTGGAAGTTCAGCGACTGCTCTTCCGTAGCCGGTCATAGATTGTATCATACAAAAGTTCTATTATTGATATTAAGGCTACAAAAATAGGTTTTTTATCTCTATATTTGCACAATATAAGTAACTAAAGAGGAAAAGAAAATATGGCTACTATTATACATATAGAGAGTTCAACACAGGTGTGTTCTGTAGCTCTGTCTAGCAATGGGGCAGTGCTTTTTGCAAAAGAGGAGTCCTCGGGGATGAATCATGCAACTCACTTGGCGCCTTTTATGCAGGCAGCTCTCGAGTTTGCTAAGAGTAAAGGGCTGGAGGTTGATGCTCTAGCTGTGAGTTGTGGTCCAGGTTCTTATACTGGTCTAAGGATTGGTGTGTCAACGGCTAAGGGTTTTTGCTACGGAAGGTCTATTCCTCTGATTGCAATTAATACTCTTGATATAATGGTTGAGGCTCTTGTCTCATCTTACGAGGGAGATATATCGGGTGCTATCTTGGCGCCAATGCTTGATGCTCGTCGTATGGAGGTTTATACTGCTCATTATAATAGCTCGAAGGAGCGTATGGGGGATGTAAAGGCTGAGATCATTGAAAAGGGGAGCTATAGTGAGCTATTGGCGGAATCTAAGATGGTATTCTTCGGAAATGGTGCTCTTAAGTGTATGGATATGTTTGAGAGTGAGAATGCGATCTATGTATCAGATATTGATCCGAATGCTAAATTCATGGTTGATTTGGCTGAGAAGGCATATGAGAAGGGTGATTTTGTGGATGTTGCATACTTTGAACCTTTCTATCTCAAGGAGTTTGTTGGTACAACGCCCAAGAATAGGGTATTAGGACAGTAACTCTCTTTGTATGGGAGTTGGATTGATTCACAAGAAGTAGATAATAAAATATATGCATTACTATAATACAAGTGGTAGGGATCTGGTTTTACCAGAGTATGGTCGTAATATCCAGAATATGGTTGAGCACTGTATGACTATCGAGGATAGGGCTGAGCGAACACGCTGTGCATACACAATCGTGGGTGTGATGGGTAACCTATTTCCGAATCTGCGCTCAGCAGAGGATAATAACCATAAACTTTGGGAGCATCTAGCTATAATGGCTGACTTTGAACTTGATATTGACTATCCTTGTCAATTGGTAGAGAAGGAGTCGCTAAGGGTTAAGCCTGAGATGGTGCCATATAGGGATATACGAAATAATCGCCATAGGACCTATGGGCTATATGTTCAGCAGATCATCAATAGGTGTGTGGAGCTAGAGGATAGTGATTATCGAACAGCTCTGATCCGTATGGTGGCCTCTCAGATGCATAGAGTGCTTCAGGCAGCTAAAGAGAGCTTTGATGATAAGCGCATTTTGGATGATCTTCGCGAACTGTCTAATGGTAAGATAGACCTCACACCAGAAAGTTTTCAGATCTTTGAGGGTGGTAAGTCTCGTGAGTCAGGTTCGTCACAAAGGAGATTTAAACAAGCATTTAACTATAGTCGACGTAAACAGGAAAAACAATAATATATCGTTATGGGTAGTTTCATCATAGAGGGTGGTTATAAGATGTGTGGTGAGATCACGCCACAAGGGGCTAAAAATGAGGCTCTTCAGGTTATATGTGCAGTATTGCTAACTCCTCAGGAGGTGGTGATCGATAATATACCAGACATATTGGATGTGAATAATCTTATTCAGCTTCTTCGTGATATGGGGGTTAAGGTTAATAGGCTCGGAGCTGAGAGTTATAGCTTTCAGGCTGACCAGGTTAACTTGGACTATCTCCATACTGAGGCCTACTTCAAGAGTAGCTCTTCATTGAGAGGTTCGGTTATGTTGGTTGGTCCAATGGTGGCTCGCTTTGGTAAGGGAGTGATTCCTAAGCCTGGAGGGGATAAGATTGGTCGCCGTAGATTGGATACTCACTTTGTAGGTATACAGAAGTTGGGAGCTGACTTTAAATATTCACCAGAGAATCATCTATATGAGATAGAAGCTACTGAGCTAAAGGGGACATATATGTTGCTTGATGAGGCTTCTGTTACTGGTACGGCTAACATCGTTATGACAGCTGTATTGGCAAAGGGCCGTACAACTATATATAATGCTGCGTGCGAGCCATATCTTCAGCAGCTTTGTAAGATGTTGAATAGTATGGGTGCCAAGATCAGTGGGGTGGGCTCGAATCTTCTTCATATTGATGGCGTGGAGTCCTTGGGTGGTTGTAAGCATCGCATCCTACCTGATATGATTGAGATTGGTAGTTTCATTGGGATGGCTGCAATGACTGGCTCTGAGATTACTATAAAAGATTGTAGTGTGGATGATTTGGGTAATATACCTGATTCGTTCCGTCGTCTAGGGATAGTGGTTGAACAGAAGGGTGATGATTTGTATATACCTCAGCAGGATGGTTATACGATTGATACTTTCATCGATGGGTCCATAATGACAATAGCTGATGCTCCATGGCCAGGGTTGACTCCTGACTTGTTGAGTGTGTTCTTGGTTGTTGCTACTCAAGCAAAGGGTAGTGTGTTGATCCACCAAAAGATGTTTGAGAGTCGTCTGTTCTTTGTTGATAACTTGATAGATATGGGTGCGCAGATTATTCTGTGTGATCCTCACCGTGCTACTATCATCGGTAATGCAAAGCAGTATAGGTTGCGTGCTTCAAGGATGGCATCACCAGATATACGTGCAGGTATCGCTCTGTTGATAGCTGCTATGTCGGCCGATGGTGTGAGTAGGATAGATAATATAGAGCAGATTGATCGTGGTTATCAAGATATTGATAAGCGACTTAACGCTATTGGTGCAAAAATAACTAGATTATAGAGAATATCAGATGATAAGAAAAGAGGAGATAATAAAGATTGGGCAGTTTAACAAACCGCACGGTATTCACGGGGAGCTGTCATTCACCTTTACTACGGACTTGTTCGATAGAGGAGATTGTAGATACTTCGTATGTGAGATGGATGGTATTTATGTTCCATTCTTCATTGAGCAGTATCGTTTCCGTTCGGAGAATGGTGCCTTGGTAAAGCTTGATAGGATAGACTCTGATCATGCAGCACGACAATTTACTAACAAGGAGGTTTTCTTCCCAATAGCTAACATCTCGAAGGATGAGCCAGAGGGTGACGATGATAATTATTTTGTTGGGTTTCTTGTTAAGACTAAACAGGGTGAGGAGATAGGTCGCATTGTAGAGGTTGACGATACAACGGTTAACGTTCTTTTTGTGGTTGAGAATGCCAAAGGTGATGAGTTGCTTGTTCCTGCTGCAGATGATTTCGTTGTCTCTATCGATAGTGATAATCTAATCTTGACGATGGATCTGCCTGAGGGTATGCTTGATCTGTAGTCTGAGTATATAATATATTAGGTGTA
>JBOFEN010000002.1:0-28719 GCA_051648105.1 Bacteroidales bacterium | reverse complement strand
ATTAATCCAACGTTGGAGTGTTTTGATCCCTATCGGCACAAATTTTGAAATCTTAATCGCACCCATTCCTTCTTTATGCAACATCAACACTTTATCTAAGTACTGTGTTCGTTGTTGAATGTAACTTCCCATTTTTTTTTGTGATTTAGGAGTCAACTTTTTTCAGGCAAAGACAACCAAAACAGGACTTGTTTTGGTTGTCAAGCAAGTAAACTAAGAATAAGTAATTAGAGCTGTAAATCTCTATAGTATTTAATAACAAAACTGTCAACCAAATTCAGTACACAGCACTTCTTAGCTGTACCGTAAGCTACAACAATTACCTCATCAAGATCTTGACTCTGGCTTAATAGCTTAACGTGTACATGTGGGGATACTGGCACCTCCTGCGATACCATACCAACATAACTAACTACTAACGTCCGACCCACTGACGGTACACTCAACGTGAAGTTACCATCATAGTCCGATACGGTACCAACTGTAGTACCCTTGACTACAATAGATGCGCCTACCACATGCCCCGTAACGTTAGTTTGTGCCATAAGAACCGAGGCCCCTAAGACAAACAACAAGAGAATAAAAGTAAATTTTCTCATTAGATTAAAACACTTAGATAATTATTACAAAATATACTATCTCTACAACCAATATCTCAGCTTATGGTGTATAGAGAAAGATCCAAACAATAGCATTAAGAAAAGACTGTAAGTAAACTCCCGTAATTCTATTTTATTAAAAAATATACAATTAAGCCTAATCCAATAGCGCAATATATGAATAGCATATTTTATCTTTATATAGATATTCCACATTAACATTATTTCAACATTGCAAATCAAGCAAAACAAATAGTCACTTTTTCAGCATATTAGAGGACTAATAATAAAAAAATAAACCCAAGTCAATTAACCTTAATACACATTATAACGTTATATATCAAGCAATGAAAAACAATAATAAACACAAATACATACTAAATATTGAGTAAAGGTTATATATTAGTGACTGAAAAACTATTTAAAAAATAAAACTAGAAGCCAGTTTCTGAATATTATGCATAACACTTAGTATTTAACACAAAAAAGGGGAAAGTATATAAAACAACAATAGATATTTATCTGAAACAATTACATATTTGTGAATTTAAATGTACATTTGAAGCCATTCTAACCAAATAAATATGCAGAGAGAAAAAAGAAATATCATTCTAACAGTTTGGAGATTCTACATTGAGGGTTTTAAAAGTATGACAACGGGTAAAACCCTTTGGGCAATTATACTTATTAAACTCTTCATTATGTTTGCAATACTTAAAGTATTCTTTTTCCCAAACTTTCTAAACTCAAATTTTGATACAGCTAAAGAGAAGTCAGAATACGTAGGCACGCAACTAACATCACCTGTAGAATAGAATAAACTAAACACTCAATAAAATAAATAATTATGGAAGACGTCGTTTTCTGGTCGCGAATGCAATTCGCACTTACAGCAATGTACCACTGGCTATTTGTACCATTAACACTTGGCCTAGGAATAATAATATCCATCATGGAGACCATCTACTACCGAACAGGTAAAGAAGAGTGGAAAGTCATAACAAAGTTTTGGATGAAGCTTTTCGGAATAAACTTTGCTATAGGTGTAGCAACAGGTCTAATACTAGAATTTCAATTTGGCACCAACTGGTCAAACTATAGCTGGTTTGTTGGTGATATATTTGGAGCACCTCTTGCTATTGAAGGTATGATGGCCTTCTTTATGGAGTCCACCTTCATTGCAGTTATGTTCTTTGGTTGGAATAAAGTAAGTAAAGGCTTCCACCTAGCATCAACGTGGCTAACAGTTATTGGAGCATCTCTATCCGCATTGTGGATACTTGTAGCTAATGCATGGATGCAATTCCCTATAGGAATGAAATTCAATCCTGACACTGTAAGAAATGAGATGGCTAGTTTCTTCGAAGTACTACTTTCCCCTGTCGCTATTAATAAGTTCTTCCACACCGTTCTCTCTGGGTGGGTTGTAGGTGCTGCTGTTGTAGTTGGTATTAGTGCACTCTATATGCTAAAAGGTAGACATATTGACTTCTCTAGAAAAAGCATATCAATAGCTGCGCCTTTTGGAGTCCTAGCAATGATACTTATAATATGGACTGGAGATGGATCAGCCTACCAGGTAGCCCAACGCCAACCCATGAAGTTGGCTGCAATGGAGGGACTATACCAAGGGGAAAAGGCTGCAGGTCTAGTTGCATTTGGCATTCTAAATCCTGATAAAAAAGAGGCTAATGATGGCAAAGAGAGCTTCCTTATGAGGATTGAAATACCCAAGTTACTCTCTATTCTTGCAAATAGATCAACTGACACTTTTGTACCTGGAATAGAAGACCTAATAAATGGATATACACTAGACGATGGGACGACACATCTTTCAGCACAAGAGAAGATGGTTAGAGGGAAAGCGGCTCTAGAGGCGCTAAGAGATTACAAGCAAGCCAAAAATGAAGGGAAGCTAGAATTAGCTGAAGTTCACAGGGCTGCTTTAGAAGAGAACTATCTATACTTTGGATATGGCTTTGTACAAGATGAAAATCAATTAGTTCCAAATGTACCTATAGTATTCTATGCTTTCCGATTCATGGTAATACTTGGATCTGCTCTACTTCTAATGTTTTTACACTATTGCTACAGAGAGTATAAAAACAAATACAGTGGCACGATGGTTAAACTAGTACACTATGGAGCTGTCCTAGCAATACCCATATCATACTTAGTCACACAAGCTGGATGGGTTGTTGCTGAGGTAGGACGACAACCATGGGTAATACAAGACATCATGCCAACATTTGCAGCAATATCTAAAATTGAAGCTAGCTCAGTTATCACAACATTTACACTATTCTGCATACTGTTTACAACTATGCTAATAGCTGAACTAGGTATAATATACAAACACATAAAGAAAGGATACTAAAATGGACTATACTCTATTACAACACTATTGGTGGTTAATTATCTCATTACTAGGAGCCCTATTGGTATTTCTTCTATTCGTCCAAGGAGGGCAAACACTGATATACCAAATAGGTAAAACTGAGCTAGAAAGAACTATGCTCATTAACTCGATAGGTAGAAAGTGGGAGTTCACATTCACAACACTAGTCACCTTTGGAGGGGCCTTCTTTGCATCATTTCCACTATTCTATTCAACAAGTTTTGGAGGCGCATATTGGGTATGGATGGCTATTCTATTCTGCTTTATAATACAAGCTGTATCTTTTGAATTTAGGACAAAAGCGGGAAACTTTCTAGGAAGTAAAACCTATGAATCATTTCTTCTAATAAATGGATTTGGAGGTGTTTTCCTTCTAGGTACGGCTGTTGGAACATTCTTTACTGGATCTGAATTCACAGTAAATATGAACAATCTAACAGATGTATTTATGCCAGTAATAAGCACCTGGGATAACCCTTTGCATGGACTAGAGGCCTTACTTAATCCTAGAAATCTTCTTCTTGGTGGAGCAGTCCTTTTTCTAGCAAGAACATTAGGTGCACTATATTTCATCAACAATATTGATGACGACACAATATTTGAGAGATCTAAACGCCAAGTGATGGTAAATGCTATTGTATTTTTGGCTCTATTCCTACCTTTTCTTATATGGACACTTCTTTCTAATGGCTACTCGTTAGATCCAGTAACTGGAAATATATTTATGGAAAAATACAAGTATGCCATTAACTATATAGAGATGCCTATAATTGGAGCTATATTACTTATAGGAGTAGTACTTGTTCTTATAGGAATAGGAAAGACAGTATTATCAACAAAATACAATAAAGGAATATGGTTCTCTGGGCTTGGCACAATACTTACAGTGCTATCTCTCTTCCTCATTCTGGGGTATAACAACACATCATACTACCCATCAAGCTCAGACTTACAAAGCTCATTAACAATATTCAATAGCTCATCTAGCGAATTCACCCTAACAGTAATGAGCTACGTGTCTATAATTATCCCTTTTGTTCTAGCATATATATTCTATGCTTGGAGATCGCTAGATAGAAAGCCAATAGATAGAGTAGAAATGAGCGGTAGTGACCACAAGTACTAACGTGAATAAATATTAATAGACAACACACTACACAGGAGAGAAACCTACAACTCAGACCAAGATACACAATTGATATACAGCACATAAAGAGATATAAAACTCAGTTATATAAAAGCACGATTGTTATTTTTAACTTTAGATTATTTAACTGAAAAAAAGAAGGTAAAATAGTTTGATATTTCTATTGTATTTCAAGAAATAAATCCTAATTTGGCGCAGTCTCCATTGAACTACAGTTTATTGGAGTACTATCTACCTAACAAAGAACCATCTTTTAATCTTTAAATTTCGATCGATATGAGCAAAACTATCTCTTTAAGCGAGCTTCGTCAGATCAAACAGAGTCTACCTGAAGGAAGCACACGTCGCATTGCTGATGAGCTTAAACTATCTGTAGACACGGTTCGTAACTACTTTGGGGCACATACCTACAAGTATGGTGAGGCTGCAGGATTTCACTACGAACCAGGAATGGAAAGTGGTATTGTTGTTCTAGATGATACAACCATACTAGAACGAGCACTTCAAATACTAGCAGAACACGCACCAAAGAGTGTGGATTAAGTTATGTGTAGATAACAGAGCTCTTCTTAGTGACCTTAACAAAGTGATCTAAGAGGAGCTTTTTTTGTACAAAAATGTACCCTCTTTCAAATATTAAAACTACTTTTGACACTAAATTTACTAACTAATCATATAATCTAACTTAACTAACACTACAAATGAAACCTACATTATTTGTACTTGCAGCAGGAATGGGAAGCCGCTACGGTGGATTGAAACAACTTGATGGACTAGGTCCTAATGGAGAAACAATCATGGACTACTCTATCTATGATGCTGTAAGAGCTGGATTTGGCAAAGTTGTTTTTGTCATCAGACACACCTTCGAACAAGAGTTTCGTGAAAAAATCATTGCTAAATATCAGTCATTAATACCTGTAGAACTTGTATTTCAAGAGCTAGACAACCTACCTGCTGGATTTGAACTAAACCCAGAGAGAGTTAAGCCATGGGGTACAAACCACGCTGTTCTTATGGGTAAAGATGTTATCAAGGAGCCATTTGCAGTTATCAATGCAGATGATTTTTACGGACGTGAGAGCTTCCAAGTTCTTGCTGATTGTCTAAAAAATCTAGCTGGTAAGGAAAATGAGTATTGTATGATCGGATATCGCGTTGGGAACACACTCTCTGAGAGCGGATCTGTTGCACGTGGTGTATGTGCAGTAAACGAAGAGGGTCTTCTAACAACTGTTGTTGAACGCACTCATATCGAAAGACTTGATGGCAAAGTACAATATAAAGATGAGAATGGTGAGTTTGTTGCTATTAGTGATAACACTCCTGTTTCAATGAACATGTGGGGATTCACACCAGACTACTTCCGCTATTCAGAAGATTTCTTTGTAAACTTCCTTCGTGAGAATGCAGACAATCTAAAAGCTGAGTACTTCATTCCACTAGCTGTCAACAAGCTTATCAATGAGAACACCGTAAAACTTCACGTTCTTGACACTCCTTCTGTATGGTTTGGAGTTACATACGCTGCTGACCGCGAAATGGTTGTTAACAAACTAAACAACCTAATAGAGGCTGGGGAGTACCCATCTAAACTCTGGTAACTAAAAGTATACCATAATAAATTTATAAATGATAAAAGGGCGTCGATGAATTATTCATCGACGCCCTTTTATATAAAAATATAGTACCTTTGCCCACCCTGCCGCTAATTTATAACTGGACCAAATAAGAGAATTAAACCAGAACTAATAAAATAATAATATATGAGGTACCAACTATTATTAATGACCCTTGCCATATCTGTAGGAAATCTACTAGTTAGCTGCAAAAAGACTGCAGAGCCTGAACGTCCAATCGTCTCTTGTGAAAACTCTACCATCAAGAATGTTGAAGTTGAAGGAGAGTATGTAGGTAGGATTAGAGCAAATAAGCATGTTGAAGTTAGAGCCCGTGTTGAAGGCTATCTAGAGAATATGCTCTTTGAAGAGGGTAAAAAAGTATCTCAGAATTCACCACTATTCATTATTAGTCAAGCTCAATATAAAGCTCGACTAGATAAAGCAAAAGCACAATTAAAGAAAGATCTTGCTGCTGCAGCAAAAGCCAAAAGGGATGTAGAGAGACTAAAACCTCTATATGAACAGAATGCATCCAGTCAATTGGATCTAGACAACGCCATTGCAGCCAAAGAGAATGCAGAGGCCAATGCTGCTATGAGTCAAGCTGATCTTGAACAAGCGGAACTAGAGCTTGGTTACACTGTTGTCAAATCCCCAATTAGCGGATATATGAGTGAACGCCATGTAGATATAGGCACTCTCGTTGGACCTGGAAGCAAATCTCTTTTAGCTACAGTTGTTCAAAGTGACACAGTGCTAGTTGACTTTCGTATGACTGCACTAGAGTATCAAAAAAGCATGGAGAGAAATGTAAAGCTAGGCCATCTTGACTCTACACGCTCATGGCAAAATACAGTAGAGGTTACACTTGCAGACAACTCTGTTTACCCAATTCGAGGTATGGTAGACTTTGCTGATCCTAAAGTTGACCCACAAACAGGTACATTCACCGTTAGAGCAAGATTAGCAAATCCACAACAAAAACTACTTCCAGGACAGTTCACAAAAGTAAAGCTACTTCAAGAGGTAATGGAGAATGTTGTAGTTATACCTCGCAAAGCTCTTTCTATAGAGACAGGAGGAGCTTTTGTTTATGTCATTCGTAAGGATAGTACAATAGAGAAGCGATTTGTTCAGCCTGGTTATGAGATGGAAAATAGTATAGTTATTGACCGCGGACTAGGCAACGACGAGACAATTGTAACAGAAGGTTATCACAAACTAAACCCAGGAATTAAAGTTCGTCCAATAAAATCATACGAAGAAGATATTAATCCAATTATAGAGCAACAACCATGATCAAGCCAGGTTTCTTCATCGAGAGACCCGTATTCTCATGGGTACTCTCAATATTCATAGTAATTGTAGGTATCATAGGTATGAAACTTCTACCTATTGATCAATATCCACAAATATCACCCCCTGTCGTTACGATAGGTACTTCATACCCAGGAGCAAGTGCAGTGACTGTCTCTCAGGCAGTAGCCACTCCCCTTGAGCAACAACTCAATGGTACTCCAGGTATGATATACATGGAATCAAGTAGTTCTAATTCAGGCTCTCTATCTATAAGAATAACATTTGACGTAGATGTAGATCCAGACCTTGCAGCTATAGAGGTTCAAAACAGAGTAAAGCTAGCTGAATCTGGGCTTCCTGCCGAGGTTATACAAAATGGTATAAGCATCGAGAAGCAAGCCTCAAGCAGCTTAATGACGCTCTGTTTAGTATCAGAAGACTCTAAATTTGATGAGATATACCTGAGTAACTTTGCTACGATTAATGTTATTGATGTACTAAAGAGGATACCAGGTGTAGGAAGAATTTCCAATGTTGGTAGCCGTTACTATGGTATGCGAATTTGGGTTATGCCAGACAAACTAGCCAGCTTCGGACTTACAGTCAAAGACCTACAAGAGGCACTAAAAGATCAAAACCGTGAAGCCGCAGCAGGTGAACTTGGGATGCAACCTATCACCAACCTCGATGTAACAATACCCATAAGCACTAAAGGGCGACTTAGCTCAGTCCAAGAGTTTGAAAGTATAGTAGTTAGAGCCAATAATGACGGGTCATTGATAAGAATAAAGGATGTGGCTAGAGTATCACTCGAGTCATCATCATACACTACCGAGAGTGGACTAAACAATAAGAATGCTGCTGTACTTTCCATTAGTCTACTTCCAGGTGCAAATGCAATGGAGGTTGCTAAAGAGATACGCAAAAACATAAAAGAGATACACAAAGATTTCCCCGAAGGAGTTGACTACCTCATACCATTTGATGTAACCTCATACATAGATCAATCGATTAATGAGGTATACAAAACCCTTTTTGAAGCACTTATACTCGTTATTCTAGTTGTATACCTATCACTACAAAACTGGAGATCAACACTCATACCCGTAATAGCAGTACCCATCTCCTTGATCGGCACATTTGGATTCATGCTAATACTAGGATTCTCGCTAAACCTACTTACACTTCTTGGTCTAGTATTGGCCATCGGTATAGTTGTAGATGACGCTATTGTAGTAGTCGAAAATGTGGAGAGAATAATGCATGAAGAGGGAGTGTCTGCAAGAGAGGCTACACACAAAGCAATGAATGAGCTCTCTGGTGCACTAATAGCTACATCGCTTGTACTAGCCGCAGTATTTATACCAGTCAGCTTTCTTGATGGAATAACAGGTGCACTATTCCGCCAATTCTCCGTAACCATTGTTGTTTCTGTACTTATCTCAACCGTGGTCGCCCTAACACTAAGCCCTGCTATGTGTGCTATTATCCTTCGTCCAACAACTGGAACAAAGAATAAACTATTCACCAAGATTGACCAATGGTTAGATAGCGGAAACCAATGGTATGTAAAGATCCTTCAAAAAGTAATGGTCATTCCAAAGAGAATGTTCGCAATCTTTGCAATTGTGATGATAGGTATATTTGTAATGAATAAGATCATCCCAACCGCATTTATCCCAGAAGAAGACCAAGGCTTCTTCTCAGTTGAATTTGAACTACCAGAAGGAGCTACACTTGATAGAACAAGAATAGTTACAGAAAGAGCTATCGAGCAACTACTTTCTCACCCTGCTGTTGCATACGTACAGAATGTAACGGGTTCAAGTCCACGAGTTGGAACCTCACAATCAAGATCAAACCTTATGGTTATTCTCAAAGAGTGGGAGGATAGATCTGGCTCTGGAATGGATATAAACAGTGTAATGAAAGATGCTGAATCGTGGTTTAAACAATACCCCGAAGCAAAAGCATTTCTAAGCAAACCTCCTGTAATACCCGGACTAGGTAGCTCTGGCGGATTTGAGATGCAACTACAGGCTCGATCTGGAGCAACATGGGAAAACCTTGTTGAAGCAACTGAGATATTGATGCAAAATGCCGAATCTTCAAAAGAGGTTGGCTCAGTATCCTCAGCTCTTCAGTCAGAGATCCCACAACTATACTTCGATGTTGACAGAGATAGAGCCAAATTCCTAGGCATACCAATGTCTGACATATTCTCCACTATGAAAGCCTATTTAGGATCTGTTTATGTAAATGACTTCAACCTCTTCAACCGCATATACAAAGTATATATTGAAGCTGATGCGAACTACAGAACAAAGCAGCAAAATCTTGGTATGTTCTTCGTGAAAACTAAAGATGGACACATGATACCACTCACTGCTGTTGGATCAACATCCTACACAACAGGCCCAGGTAACATCAAGCGATTCAATATGTTTACATCCGCAGTCATTCGTGGTGTTCCTGCAAGTGGATACAGTTCAAGTGAAGCCATGAATGCTATGGAGAAGATAGTAAAAGAGAAACTTCCAGACAATATTGGTATAGAGTGGAGTGGAATGTCATACCAAGAGAAGAAAGCACAAGGGCAGATGGGTATCATCATTGCTCTCGTATTCCTTTTCGTATTCCTATTCCTAGCTGCACAATATGAGAGCTGGCTTGTACCCATATCAGTGCTTCTATCACTGCCTATTGCAGCCTTTGGTGCATTCCTAAGTATATGGGTCTTCGGACTTGACAATGATGTCTATTTCCAAATTGGACTAGTAACGCTCATTGGTCTAGCAGCTAAGAATGCCATACTAATTGTGGAGTTTGCAAAAGTTCAGGTAGACCAAGGAATAGATGTTATAAAGGCATCCATAGAAGCAGCATCTCTTAGATTTAGACCTATTGTCATGACCTCACTAGCATTCGTACTAGGTATGCTTCCCATGGTACTTGCAACAGGCCCTGGTAGTGCAGGTAGACACTCTATAGGCACAGGAGTATTCTTTGGGATGCTATTCGCCATAACATTTGGAATAGTCTTCGTCCCATTCTCTTTTGTTGTAGTCTACACACTCAAGCAGAGACTCATAGAGACAAAGGCATACAATAAACTGCATAAAGCTAAGCAGAAAATAAAGAGAGAACACACTGGACGAATAAAGAGTCTGATAACTAAACGACTAAATAAGTAATACTATGCCCAAAATAAAAGTAATATTTCTGCTTATAGCATCACTTATTGTACTGGGATCGTGCAAAGTTGGCAAACAGTACAAGCAGCCTGAGCTTAACTTACCCAATAGTATTTTAGGAGCTCAAGCAGATTCAATATTAGCAAAAGAGACAAAATGGTGGGAGATATACAGCGACTCAACTCTCCAGCTGCTCATTATTGAAGCGTTAGAGAATAATCAAGATATGCAGATCGCAGCTAAAAGAGTAGAAGCTCTTACTCTTAGTCGTAAGATGGCCTTTGCTGATCTATTTCCTAGAGTAGGTCTCAATCTAAATGCAGAAAGAGAGCATGACAATGACGGGGGTGATAACCCTAGATACATGAACGGCTACGATGGTAAATTCTCTTTCGCTTGGGAGGTTGACATATGGGGAAAGTTACGTTGGGCAAACGAAAAAGCTCGTTCTAACTTCTTGGAGTCAATAGAGGGTCGACGAGATATACAGATGAGTATTATATCTGAGGTTGCACAGAAATACTTCGAGATATCAGCATCCTATAGAGAGCTATCCATTGTGAAGCGCACTATAATTGCTCGTAAAGAGGGGGTTAGACTTGCAAGACTAAGATTCCAAAGTGGTCTCACTTCAGAGACCTCTCTCAGGCAGAGTGAGGTTGAACTTGCTCGTACAGAGACCCTTCAGCCTGCTTTGGAAAAACAGATAGGAACACTTGAGAACTCCTTATCTCTTCTTTTAGGCAAATACCCTAAAGTATATCCTGATACTCTATTCATCACCCAAGATATAGTATTTAAGGAGCTACCCATGGGATTACCATCACAACTATTGGAGAGAAGAGCTGACTTGCGAATTGCAGAACAGAAACTAATTGCAGCAAATGCATCTGTTGGAGTAGCATTCACCTCAATGTTCCCTTCACTAAAACTAACTGGTGATGCTGGACTCGAAGGAAGTGAACTTTCTTCATTCCTAAAGTCTCCTTATTGGTTTATTAGCGGAGGTTTAGTTGGTCCAGTTTTCAACTTAGGTAAAAACAGATACAACTGGAAAAGATCAAAAATAGAGTATGAACAAGAACAGTTGAGCTATCAGAAAAGTGTACTGACTGCATTCAAAGAGGTTAATAATGCACTACTCTCCTACAACAAAAACAAGGAGATCATAGCAAAAAGACAAAAACTAGTTAAGGCTGCACTTGGATACCTTGAACTAGCTAACCTTCAATATATAAATGGTATAATAAGCTATATCGATCTTCTAGATGCACAACGTGGACTACTAGATGCCGAGATAGGGCTCAATAATTCCCTAAGAGACGGTAATATCTCACTTATATACCTCTATAAATCACTTGGAGGAAGCTGGGACTAACAACAATAACGCTCTACTATCTACAAAAAGATGGTAGAGCGTTTACAATAGAACAGTATCGCACAAAGGAGTAATCAAAACCTAACATAATAGTATGAACATCTATCTTACCATTGGGATGCTTGTCATCTCAAATATATTTATGACCTTCGCATGGTATGGCCACCTCAAGCTAGAAGAGATGAAGATCATATCCAGTTGGCCCCTCTATGGAGTGATATTAATCAGTTGGGCACTTGCATTCTTTGAATACACATTCCAGATACCAGCAAATAAAATTGGATACATTGGCAATGGAGGACCATTCACCCTTATGCAGCTCAAGATTATACAAGAAGTAATAACCCTTATTATCTTCACAATATTTACTGTAGTATTCTTCAAAGGAGAGAGCCTACAATGGAACCACTTCGCAGCATTTGCTTGCCTAATTGGGGCAGTCTACTTCGTCTTTATGAAATAAGAAACTGGCTATCTAACGATGATGTTAGATAGCCAGTTTCAGAATAAAACCTATATAAGCTATGAAGACTAAATACAAGTATAGATCATTTGCGTGTTAAACTTTTATGTAGTCCTCTTATAGATAAGGCAAATAGTAGGATTATTAGAAGAGATTTTGTGTAACAATTTTGCTTTACTAAATCGACAAACAGTGGAATTATAATGACTGTTGATACACAAAAGATTATTATTAGAGTATTCTTTTTCATTTTTTTAGCAAAAAGTAGCAACTCCAACTAAAGCACCGCTCCATCCACCTAAGGCGGTTCCTGAGACTGTTCCAATAACAGGTAATGTTACTGTGCCAACTCCAGCTCCAGCAACAGCTCCTAATCCAGCTGAACCAGCGGTTCCAGCAACGCATTTAACAACTTGCCACGCTGAGCCCCAAAAACCTTTTGTCATTGCTTGACTAGCTTCTAGTTCCATAGAATAATAAATTGCTTCAATGGCGATATCCACTGAGTTAATCAAAATATTGTACTCTTGTGAAGCTTTTGGTAGACTACTGTTTTTTACAATCTCTTTAAGTTTAGTTCTAAGAACTTCTGGAGATGCATCTGTATCTACATCTATATTTCTCATATTTTCAATAACTTGCATAGCTTCTGGAGATATATCTTTTGCATAATCATCCTCAGTGATAGCTTTAGAAATAGGCTTAATTTGTTGCACTAAGCTATTAGCATATAACGCCGCTTCTTCAATAGTTTTAAAACCTTTACTCTCAAAGGCATTTTTTATTTGCGAAATCTCATCAACTTCAATTTGAGTATTTTTAGAATCTGTTACAAGCTCTTCTGATTCATTACTGCAACTAGAAAGAATAAAAATAAATAAAAAAGGGAGGATAAATTTAAAGTTATTCATAAAACCATTGCTTTAGGTTAAACATAGTTGCAATAATAGAAAAAAAACAACAAGGGAAGCATTAAAGAAACAAGATTTAACACCAAGCATGGTTTTTACAAGTATGATTAACTATTACACTGCATCTTTATTTAAAGCAAGTATTAATAACTAATTGTAGTTATATTGAGATATAGTAGCTCTTTTACATCCAATTTATACATAGATGTCATTCATATGAGATAATCTGGATTGTATATTTCTTCTAGAGCAGGACGAATAAGAGAGAGAGTAAGCTATAGATTACTCCGACAATTGCAATAACAGATACTAATCCAAATATTATTGAAGCTTCCATGATTATATAAGATCTCCCGAATTACTTCCAAATATGATTAATGTAACTATGTCTAAATATATACATATTAATAGAAAATCATTATCTATATTCAACATCTACAGTATAGTTCACGGATAGCATATGCGGTTAAACTCTTTTGGCAATGGAGGACCATTCTCTCTTATGCAGCTCAAGATTATACAAGAAGTAATAACCCTTATTATCTTCACACTATTTACTGTAGTATTCTTCAAAGGAGAGAGCCTACAATGGAACCACTTCGCAGCATTTGCTTGCCTAATTGGGGCAGTCTACTTCGTCTTTATGAAATAAGAAAATGGCTATCTAACGATGATGTTAGATAGCCAGTTTCAGAATAAAACCTATATAAGCTATGAAGACTAAATATACTTAGGGTTATTTATTGATATTCATTATACTATTCACTAGGTATAAGCACTGCATCAATCACATGTATTATACCATTAGTTCCAACCACATTCTTAAGAGTTACCTTTGCATTATTTACATTAACAACGCCATCTACTATTGTAATAGAAACTGGAACACCAAGTAGAGTTGTAATTGAGCCCTCAGTAAACTCACTAGCAAGAATCTTTGAATTCAATGCGTGATACAATAATATATTTTTCAAGTCTCCTTCAGGGTCAGTAAGTAAAGACTCTACTATACCCTCTGGTAAAAGAGCAAAGGCTGCATCTGTAGGAGCAAATAAAGTAATTGAAGTCTCTGGGTCAGAAAGTTCATCATCAAGTTTCGCTGCAATCAAGGCTGCCTTTAATGTCTTATGCACATTTGACTCCGTTACAAGCTGCATTAATGTCTTATTAAAAGGCCTTACCGTTGGCACTAACACAGATTCAATAATATAAACAACACCATTAGTAGCATAAACAGGAGCTACCGATAACTTAATATCATTTACTGAAATAACACTACCACTGACAGTAATTTCAAGTGTCTCACCATTGAGAGCCTCTAAACTAGTTTGAGCTGATAGCTTCTCTGAACTATAAACACCATCTAATACGTGATACAATAAAATGTTAGTTAATGCACCCTCAGGATCTGCTAGTAACGATTCCAATGCACCCTCAGGAAGTTTACCAAATGCTGTATTGGTAGGAGCAAAAACAGTATAGGATCCATCAGTTGAGCTTAAAGCTGATTCAAGCCCTGCTGCTCCAATAGCTGTGTTCAAAGTTGATAACTCAGGTGTCCCCTTTACTAATTGTAGTATATTGGAGGTAGGTAGAACAACCTTTTCATCATCATCATTACATCCTACAAAAGCTAAACTAAATAGGACTAATGGAATCGAAAGAAAACCTATCTTTTTCATAACTGTAGAATAAATAATTCATACACATTAAACATCATAGCCGACCATTAGTTTTCCTAAAAACATGCTTTATTCTCCCATTTATAGGACTTTAATAGCTCAGGATCAAATCCTACTTAATATTAAATCTATAACTAAAACTTTGTTATTTACGATTACTATTTAACACTTCACAGACACACAAAACACCATTCCTGAATAAGCTATATAGATATGTATACTAATAGAATCGTGTGATATAAAGCACTATCTTTGTAGCATAACTAGACAACTTTCAAGAGATGAGTAAAGATCAAGAGAAAGCACTACTTAAATCAATGATAGAGATACATTGTAAGGGCAAGCACAATAAACAAGAGCTATGCCCTAATTGTATATCACTATTAATTTATTCAGAACAGAGATTAGATAGATGTCCAATGAGTGAAAAGAGAACCACCTGCCAGCAATGCACTATACACTGCTACTCTCCAGAGATGAAAAGTAGGATAATAGAAGTAATGAGATATTCAGGCAAGAGGATGTTACTTCATCATCCAGTAGCAGCAATTAAACACCTATTGCAATTACTCAAGTGATATAGATGTAAAAATATAAAACAGCCAAACATTGTTCAAGGGCCCTTGTTGTTGAGAGATAACAAGGGCCCTTATTGCTATTAACATGTAGAAGTAAGACTACAAAAGGAGAACATAACTGTAAACAAATAAAAAATATCCTATAATACTTCAAATCACAAAAACTAAATCTCCCAATCCTTCACAATTTACACTTTTTGGTAACTATAGCACAATTTAGTGCGTAGTTGCAGCGCTCTACTTAGGCCACTACATTTGCATCAAAATAATATGAATATGAGAAATTTAGTTCTTCTTCTTATGGCTCTTGTAGTGACCTACACAGCCAATGCTCAAAGTAAGTTTGAGACAAAGACAATTGCAGAATCAGATTACCAATGGACAGGTATTGCAATCTCTAAGAGCAACAGAATATTTGTAAACTATCCTACCTGGGATACTAAGAGCCCATTCAAAGTAGCAGAAATAATAGATGGTAAAGAGGTTGCCTATCCATCAACAAAAGATAATAGTAGGTTTGTTGCAGTACAGAGTGTAGTCATTGATGATTTAGATCGTTTGTGGATACTAGACCCTGCCAATCCACAATTTAAAGGTGTGGTAAATAGCGGAGCAAAACTATTTCAAGTTGATCTGAAAACAAACAAGATAGTAAGAGAGTATAGGTTCCCAAAAGATGTAGCACCAAATCAAAGCTACCTAAATGACCTTCGAGTAGATACAAAGCGTGAGGTTGCTTATATAACAGATTCTCAACTAGGTGGAATTGTCGTTATTGATCTTAAAAGTGGTAAATCATTCAGATCATTAGATAATAGCAGTGATAAGCTATTAGCAAATCTAGAGAGCATAGATTTCACCTCAACAGGAAAATGGAATAACCGTGTTAATAGTGACGGTATAGAACTATCAAAGGACGCCGAGACACTATACTTCACCTCACTTACAGGAAATATTCTATATCGCATTCCCACTTCAATACTACGAGATCAAACAGCAACGACACAACAGAGAGCTCAATCTATAGAGACAGAAAACAGTAGTAATGTACCAACCGATGGTATGTTACTCGTAGGAAACAAACTATATATGGCAGATCTTCCAAATGAATCAATCTGGGAGTATGACCTAAGCAGTAAAAGAGGAAAAACAGTAGATATTAATCAACAGATCCGTTGGGCAGACAGCTTTGCAAAGGATAGCGAAGGAAATATCTACTTCACAACCTCTCAAATAAACTATCCAGTTGAACAAAGAGAAAAATTCAAAATTATCAAGATGATGAAAAAAGAGAGTGTATATCCAAAAAGCTTCTCACATATTGGTATAACCGTACCAAACCTAGAAGAAGCTGTTAAGTTCTATAGCGAAGTGATGGGTTGGTATGTAATCATGCCCCCAACACTAGTAAAAGAGGAGAATGAGACTGCTATCGGACAGATGTGTATTGACGTATTTGGTGAAGGATGGGGCACATTCCGTATTGCTCACCTCGCTACTGGTGACAAGATAGGCATTGAACTATTCGAATTCAAAGAGAGCAAAGAGCAAAAACCTATCTTCAACCCATTCGGCACAGGACTATTCCACTACTCTGTACAAGACCCTGACATCGAAGGACTAGTAGAGAAAATAGTTAAAGCTGGAGGCAAACAACGTATGCCAATACGTGAGTACTATCCAGGAGAGAAACCATTCAGAATGTGTTACGTAGAAGATCCTTTCGGTGTAGTATTCGAGATATACACACACTCATACGAGATGACCTACTCACAAGGAGCATATTAATTTGAGAATAGTGGAGAGAGTCAGATACATTCTTAATCTAGTTATTGTAGCACTACTACTTCTTACGGTAGCCATAAACAGAAATGGTAAAATCGTTGGGACACCAGTTAATGAACTATTCGTAAAGAGTAGTAGCAATACAGAAACTATAATTAAAGAGCTTCCTGATGGGACTGAAGCAATTAACTCCTTACATATAGGTAAAGATATTACTGGATATGGAGGAGCTACTCCTATAGAGCTCTATATTAAAGACAATCAAATCATAAAGGTTGAAGCATTAGAAAATAGCGAAACCCCAGATTTTATGAACTCAGCTATTCAAGCTGGCATACTTGAGCATTGGAACGGACTACCCTTAAATAAAGCCCTCGACCTATCTGTTGATGCTGTTTCTGGGGCAACACTTACATCCAATGCCATTATTTCAACCGTAAAACGAACGGTAGAATATAGGCTAAATAAAACAACTACTTCAAAATCCCACATGATAAATGCTAAGAGTATTGTTGGATTATTAGTAGTTATACTAGGTATCATTATATCATTTATTGGCAAATCGCCAAAAATGAGAATAATACAACTAACGCTAAATGTAATAGTATTAGGCTTCTGGCTAGGCAGTTTTCTATCACTATCATTGATTACCAACTGGCTATCAAATGGGGTAAATCTATCAATTGCAGCAGTACCTCTAGCCCTGCTACTATCGGCAATAGTAATGCCACTATTTGGCAAGAAAGGACACTACTGTGCATGGCACTGTCCACTAGGATCCCTACAAGAGATAGCAGGAAAGAGCAGTAGTAGAAAAATAAACATACCACAAAGAGCAAACAAATATTTAAACAACCTACGTGAGATAATACTACTAACATTACTATTCACCATGTGGCTAGGTGTAGGCTTCTCTTTGATGGATTATGAACTATTCTCTGCCTTTCTTTTTAGAACAGCAAATGAAGCTATAGTAATAATGGCTATACTATTTATTACTCTTTCCCTCTTCATTCAACGACCCTATTGTCGCTTTGTTTGCCCAACAGGAGCACTATTAAAACTATCAACAAACACAAAAGAGAGATAATATGAAGAATACGTCCCAGATAATCACCCTACTACTCGCACTTGCTTTAGTTATTCTTGCAGTAAAGATCACATTAATAGATTCAAAAAGCAGCAACAATAACAACGGAGATATAGATAAGACCAGTTACACTATGGATAATATATTAACTCGCAGCAGTGTTAGATCATACACATCCCAAAAAGTAGACCAAGAGAAAGTAGAACAGCTCCTTCGTGCAGCAATGGCAGCACCCACAGCCGGGAATAAACAACCATGGGCATTCGTAGTAGTAGATCAAAAAGAGCTACTCGACCAACTTTCAACCTCACTGCCCTATGCAAAGATGACATCCAAAGCAAGCCTAGCAATTATTGTTTGCGGCGACACCAATAAGATGTACACTGGACAAGAGAGCGACTATTGGATACAAGACTGCTCTGCGGCAACAGAGAATCTACTTCTTGCAGCCCACTCTCTTGGGCTAGGTGCCGTTTGGACAGCTGTAGCACCAGTAGAAGATCGCATATCAGCAGTCAAATCAGTACTTAACCTACCAGACAATCTGATTCCATTGAATGTTATCCCAGTTGGTTATCCAAGTGGAGAGAACAAACCAAAAGATAAATGGAATCCATCAGTAATACACTACAATAAGCTCTAAGCTTAAAGAAATAAGAAGTAAGAATAGAAAAATAGAGGAGTAGCGCTAACTATATAGCCCTACTCCTCTAATTATATAAATAATATCATTTCCACTCATCTGCACCCCTCAATTTAAGAGACTCAGTGAAAGCCCTCGCCTTCTCAGCAGCAACAGCCTCATCCTCAGGCGAAGCAAAAGCATGTCTATATCCACTAATCTTTCCCCACTCACCACGAGTAAAATCAGGAAAAGCTACCGGAGCACAATTGTTATCCATAGACAACTCACCAAGCTCAGCTAGTGAACACCACTCAGCCAGATCATAAACATCCATATCAAGAGGCAATCCATTCTGAAGACAATAAATCAGTCGAGCATCCATTATAAAATCCATACCACCATGATCACCAACCCTCTTAGCCATCTCCTCATATCTCTCCAATATAGGATGCTTATACTTAGCGACCAAAGCATCCATCTCCTCTTTAGGTAAGAAGCTATGAGAGTCAAGCTTGTCAACAACAGGCTCAACACCCGATGCAACCATCTGTTTTGCATCCAGAGCATAACCCTCAGAAGGATACTTATTTGCAAAACCCTTACTACCCGTCAACTGATACAATCTCGTATAAGGCTGAGGGGTCATCACATTATGCTGAATCTCAATAACCTTCCCATTCTCCGTTCTTATCATCGTTGTGGTATGGTCACCATTACGAAAATTCTCACAAACCTTTCCTGTACGCTTCTCTACCAATTCCCTACCTACAAAAGATTTTGTATCCATTGCAATCAAGGTTTTAAGTCTATCCCCACGATGAATATCCAAAGCCTGAGCCACTGGCCCCATGCCATGAGTTGCATAAACATCCCCACGATGCTTCATGTTATACTCCAATCTCCAACCCAGATTATCCGTTGTATCACTCTTCCAGAAGTGATTCCAGAAATCCTCCAGATTATGAATATAAGCACCTTGAGCTCTAATCACCTCACCAAACACACCCTTCTGAGCCATGTTTAGCGTATTTATCTCATAAGCATCATAGCAGCAGTTCTCAAGAATGAAGCAGTGCTTACGCATCTTCTCACTAAGATCCACCAAAGCCCAACACTCCTTTAGGTTCATAGCCGAAGGAACCTCAATAGCCACATGCTTACCACTTTTCAATGCCATTTCTGCCACATTAAAGTGATTAGCCCAATCCGTAGCCACATAAACCAAGTCAATATCATCCCTCTTACAAAGCTCATCATACCCATTCACACCCGAGTATATAGCCGCTTTAGGCATTGAAGCCTCCTTTAGATACTTCTGACACCTTTCAGCACTCGACTCATAGTAGTCACAAAGAGCCACCACTTCAACCCCAGGAATATGAGTAAAACGCTCTACTGCTCCAGAGCCACGCATACCCAAACCAACAAACCCTACACGCACACCCTCCATCTTCTCAACTGTAAGAGCTAGAACACTCTCTTGATTTGCACCCCGAACAGGCTCCTCAACGATGATAGTACCCTCTTGCCAATGCCAACGAGTACCTTTATCAGTTATATTATACTTTACACCCTGCGAACATGAGCCCAAGAGTAAGATCTGTACCACCACTAAGATTGAAATAAGTCTCTTCATGCTATTAATTATATGTTTTGTTGTAAAATAGACGAACTGCGAACAAAGCAAATATAATTCAATTAAAGTTTAATTTCACAATAAAACAGACTCAATTGACCATTTATCTACCCATAATGACAAAAATGATACGTTTCTAAGAAAAAAAGCATTCAAAAATTTTGAACTTAAAAAAAAAGCGCTACCTTTGTATCGAATTAATGACGCGGATGTGGTGTAATTGGTAGCCACGCCAGACTTAGGATCTGGTGCTGCGAGGCGTGGGGGTTCGAGTCCCTTCATCCGCACAAAAGAGTAGAAACAATCTTGTTTCTACTCTTTTTTTGTATATACCATTCTGTTGACCAAAAATAAAGAGAGCCACACAAGACTCTCTCTTATGTGACTCCCCATCAATAATCTATTCTTACTTCTTATGACAAGCAGGGCAACAGTAGGAACACCCATCAACATTTGAATAATACTCTTTTGCCTTCTCAATAGCATCTGAGCAATTTGAAAAAACACCTAAGCCTTCTCTAAAAGAGAAATCAGGCAAAAAGCGACATGAGTTTGTATGCACTTCATGCTCCCCTGTTGATTGAACATTAATATTTACGCAATAATAATCCATGATATATAAATTAATAACACAACTTTTTAATAGAATCCCTGCTAGTCCATTCTACAGCAACAAATCACAACAACACTCACAAATACACTCTTCTTCTACTCACAATAATCTACCTTAGGTATCTCCCCATATATAATCTATTCTTATTTCTTATGACAAGCAGGGCAACAGTAGGAACACCTATCAACATTTGAATAATACTCTTTCGCCTTCTTAATAGCATCTGAGCAATTTGAGAAATAGCCCAATTCTACTCTATTAGAGCTATATGGCAAATAGCTACAGCTCTCCTTGTGTACCTCATGCTCCCCTGTTGATTGAGCATTCTTATTAACATAATAGTAATCCATGAAATAAAATTTATTTGTGCAACCTAAGTAAATCAGATATGCCTGCTGGTTGCTTTAAGCAGTACACTCTGTTATAACACTCACAAATCCACTCTTTATTGACGCAATCTTTCAGCGCAACACCTTATCTTTTAGTTATATCATCTATTTTAAACTCAAATACATACTCATTTTTTACATCCTGAATAATAACAGGAAACAGCACCCTCACAGTTTTACCCACATAAATACCCTTAGCCTCTTCTATATTGGTACTATCAACAGGAAGTTTAAAAAGTCTCCCCTCTATGTACTGACCATTAACTAAGTATACATTCTCCGTAGGAATAATTACATCCTTTATTGATGCCCGTTTTGGAACAACGCTAGCAATCTGCGAATTATTACGCTCCGTATACTTTACCCCAGCATGCATAACCCTACCTGCTATTCCATTCACGTCAACATACGCAGCATCATCCCATGGTATCTTGATTGAGTAATTTGACTTATTATTAAGAGTAAACGAAAAATTACTTAGACCCACAAACCAAGAGATATCAATATAATCATCCTCATACTTATAGTTAGTCTTACCATCAACATCCAGCTTCACAATCTTACTCTCTCCAAACTGAGTAGTAGCATCAGATGGGACTTCTACATTTGACAATTCAGCATTCACTTTATATATAGTGGATGGCACATAACATGATGTTAAGGTGGCGGAAACAACGATAGTAAATAATAGTTTTTTCATTTTCAACTCTGTATTATTGTTTATGACTTCGATACAAAGTTCAGCACTACCTATGCACCCAATCTGCACAGACTAAAAAAAAGAGGTTGGGAATAACTCCCAACCTCTTTCATACTTCTACATTTTAATAAATACAACTCACAAGTAAAGCCCTAAAGAGAAAGCTAAAGCAATAATGCTATGAGTTTTTAGATACAACACCCCTAGCTCGCTCTAATATTGATTGCCTCAAAGACTCAGGCTCCAAGATCTCTACACTATCAGCAAACCCCAATAAAAGAGTCTCAAACTCATAATTAGGGATAAGTTTAAGCCTTATAACAACATACTCCTCTGTACAAAGTTGAGACAACTCCGACTGCGACTCATGAATAGGCTTTGATACTATATAATTATACCTCCCCCTATCAATCTTCAACAATATTGTCTCTATAGATCTCTCATTTACAGTAACACCCACCACATCCTCAAAATATTGAGCAAAATCAACTGTTTGATTGGCAATATAAGGTAACGAGCAGTGCTCAAACGAGTCAATACGATCTATCGCCATGTTCATCAACCGGCCATCCACTAATCCAAAAAGAAACCATCGGCTATTGTACTGCTTAAGATAGTAAGGGTGCATAATATATTCTCTAACCTCTCCAAAAGCTGGTTGATAAGAAACCTTTAACACCTGTCTACCAAGAATAGCATTAAAAAGATCAGTAAAGAACTCTAACCCCCTCAAATAAGGATTCTGCTCAAACTCAACTACACTCTCAACATTAGATCTAAGCTTAAAGGTATCCTCAAAACGGGTCAACACCTCCTCCATCCAATCAAACTGAGGTAAACCCTTAAATCGGTTAAGCATAACAATAGTATCCCTAAGCTGCTCCGCCTCAGATAGACTTATTGGTTGACTATTGATTGAAAAGTTCTTATCCTCATAACGGTAGTATACACGTTTACCATCCTGTACTCTTTCTAGAGGTATTGAGTAACCAGCCACACTCTCCATAAACTTAATATCCTCAAGAACCTGTCTTCTCTTAACACCCTCAGAAATCCCAGAGTAATCATAAAGAGCAACACAACAAGCCTCTACTAGATCCTCAATATAATGATTCTTATATCTATTCTGAAAGCACCTATCCAATGCCTGATACCTTATTATTGCATGTTTATTTGTTGCCATGGGTATAAATATTCTATCGTCTGCTATTTACAACAGAGCCTTTACGCTTATTCTTAGTAGTATTAGTTACCCTATACTCTAAATTAGCACCTAGATCAAAGGGGTCATTTTTACCGTTCATTACTCTAGCAAGATTATCCCCCCCAGAAGTCCTAATTGTAGTAACATCCTTATCTGATGAATCAAAACGCCCCACTGGAACTGAGCCCTCTTCAACATTATCAAGAAAAGAGAACATATCTCTAATCTTCATTATTCTAATATCATTAAAAACAGGCTCAGATAAACCTAAAGCATTTGTCAGTATCGGAAATATTTCATCAATCCCTTCAGATTGAATATTAAAATCCCCAATCATCTTCTTACTTAGCACTCTCTGATCTTCAAAATATTTAATCTTGACACCAAGCATAGCATCAAATACAGACCCTCCTCCACAATAGACAATAGGTTGTTTAGCTATAGCATCATACATTCTACTTATATCAATAGACTTATTTATTCTATAGCTTGTAAAACCATCATTCATCAAATGTATTAGATAATCCATCTGGGACTTAACTCTATTATGATATTTAGTTATTACATCAGAAAACAGCCACTGATTATCCAAAAATAAATTCTTTATTTCATCTGGAGTCTTCTTAGCATTATTATCATCAAGTTAATCTTTAAAGATATTATTCAATCCAATAGGTATAGATTTTATGGCATAGAGTTGAGGCTCCTTGTTACTATTATTTACAGTAAACAATACAACATCTGTTGTACCACCTCCAATGTCAACCAACAAATGTATTCCATTGGTTAGTTTCCCCTTTTTAGTGAAAGAAACCAACCCTGCATAAGCCTCAGGTAGCACATCTATCATATACTTATCTAGCAGTGCTTCATCTACACTATTTTCTAGCTTATGAAGATTAAGCTCATTCAAATCAGCCTCAAGAAACCTCTCTCTCGAAACATATCTCTCTTTAAGCTTGTACGCTGATATCAATAGTCTGTAAGCTACGGCTCTCTGCCTTGTAGACTCACTATCATTCAATCCAGATGGAATCCCCATTTGCAGAAAGAAATCATCACCAATACTCTCGCTAATAGAGAATAGTAGATAAGTGATATACCAAACAGATATCTTCTCTGGCTCGATATTATTATTTCTAATAAACTCAGAACGAGCGTGGAGATTAAAACAAGCTAGCTTAAAATAATTAAGCACTCGTTTACGCCTCTTACTCGGCATTTCCTTCTGCATAAACAAGAGCTCATTTTTCGCCAACTCAGCCCTTTTACTATTACCCTTCCACTCTTCTAGTTTTGTAGAATAGTTAAACTTAATCTCTTGGCACTCTTTCTCCCATTTTTCCGAGTCACTCTGCAGATTATTCTTTCCTGAAAATACATCTAACAAAGCCCCTAGAGACTCCAATCCATTTCCTTTAAATTTCCTACCATTACTAGAACTTGTAGGCTTAGGAGGCAGAATAAGTTCTGGCTCAGGTTCATCAAAATTAGCCTCTTCTCTTAGTTTTTCTAATAATTCAACTTCCCCTCTATCCTCTAAAGCATCACAATCTACAAACCCATAATTGATTTTGCCATTATTATCAATAGCTACGGCAGATGGAAATAGATATGTATCAACTCCATCTAGGTCCTTAGACGCTAGAAAGGAGTAAGAGTGAGGACGAGTTGTGGTATTCTTAATACAAATTTTGGTTTGATGAGTTCCAAAATCAAACCCTACGTAATACTTTGGCATTAGTTATTCAATGATTATATAGTTCAAAGATGTTAATTGTTTCTGTGTAGTTATTTCAAGGTCTTTAAGCTTACTTATCTTTTCATCTCTTTCAGCAATTATGGATTCTAGATTTGCTCTTCTCATAGGTAGTATCTTTCTTGCATTAGCAACCTCTAATTCATCATAGAAAAAACTATTTAGCAGTTTATCCTCCAATTCTTCCACAAACTCTCTGTTTGAGTTAATTCTAGTAGCATAATAAAGCCTTTCCTGTTTAATCCTTCTGTTCAACTCTGAACGTATCCTTAGCGACTGCTCATCTTTATACTCTCTCTCGATTTCAGAGATACGTTGAGTCATAATAATACGCATATCATCTACAAGCTCAGAGTCTACATCAAACGACTTATTACAAAAGCTAGCATATTGCTGTGCCAATCCCAAGAAATGTTCGCTATACCCTTGATCAGTTATCAATTCTTCTTTATCAAGATTGTAAAGAACAGGAATAAGCATTTCAGTAGTTTGTTTCTCTTCACTCTGCTTTTTATTCAACTTGAGACTATAAACGGCCATCAGATACCTCCCCTTATCGATATCAAGCTTATCCAATTTGAGACGATCTGAACTCAACGAGAACATAAATACAGACCCATTTACTGCAACAGCTTTATCAAAGTAAGTCATTGCTGACATTATTAAAGGATGATAAGCATTTACAAAGTTCAACCCCTTATTTTTATATGCAGTCTCCTGGTTAAAAGTGATACGTATCTCACACTTATTCCGAATTATGTTAGTGAATTCCTTTACCATAACCTCAGAATCATCATCATTGGGGTGATAAGAAGTCAAGAAGTTAGTCAACAGCTTTGGCTCACTAGCAGGAAGAGTAAATTTGTATACTCCATCGCTAATCATATCAAGTTCACAAGCATTAAGATGACTTTTCATTAAAGACCTAACATAGTTTACCAGCTCGTTTTCTGTCACATACTTATTATCCCTAAGAATCCTATCTATTTCGCTTCTGAAATAAGAGTCATTAGTAATACAATCAGTCATACCCTCTCGTATCTGATCAATATTACTCTTCTCAGTCTCTATTGCCTTGGTGATATCATCCAGTTTACGCCTTCTTTGCTCTTCACTCAATTTGCGACTATATAACTCACGCTCTAGATTATTTATCTTACATGATAATGAGTTTAACCTACTGTCTCTTGAACTATCTTCATCATCTTGGTCTAAATCTAAGATAGCCTCCAGGTCACCTATACACTCCTTGAAAACATTAATTCGCTCTAAAAGCCTTTCGTAAATATCCTCCTGAATAGAATTCTTAATAATCAGATTATATATGTTAACCACTGGTGATTCCTGTCCAAATCTATCTATACGACCAATTCTTTGTTCTACAACCATTGGGTTCCAAGGTAAATCATAATTAACCAAGGCATCACAAAACTGTAAGTCCAATCCTTCACTACCAACCTCTGAGGATAGAAGAATCTGCACATTTGGATTCTCCTTAAAATCATCAATAATGGAGTCTCTTTCTTTTACATCACCATAAATTAAAGCAGTATTAAAACCTCTTTTTTTCAGCCTTATCGCTAGATATTTAAGTGTTTTCTTGAAGATAGCAAATACAATAATTTTCTTCCTCTCTCCTAAGACAACCTCTTGAAGTATCTTGCATAAGACTTCAAATTTTGAGTCTACCCATTCTTCATATTGATCAACCCCTTGATCAAGCATCTTTTCATCATTCAAGCAGCCATAGATACTACTTGAAATAAATCTTTTACGCTGAATTAAGGCTAGAATTTGATCATCTGATAAATACTCTTCTATCACCTCATCGTATAATATCTGTTCATCTTCAGTCAATGAGACTAACAATTTCTTTGGAATACGCTCAGACTGTGTCCAGTCAGTGGTTATCTCTCTTTTTCTAGTTCTTGAGAATATTGAGTTTAGAGCATTCATAGAAGATAAATCAAATTGAAGAGCAACTCTAGTCTCTACACTATCCTCCTTACTCTTCAAATCAGTTATTATTCTATTATATAACTCATCATCCTCAAAATAATCAGATAACTTCTGTTCATCATTAGACTTAATGGTTTCACCATACTTATACTCCAACTGTATCGTTTCATTATCGAGAAACTCAGCTATGTTAGGTAAAGGCGAATTACTATTTAGCATAGTCAATGCCTTTAAGAATGGTCTATTAACCATGATCTCATTCTCAAAAATATCCTTATTGCTATACTTATGACTATCCAGTAGTCGCAATAGGTTATAGAGATTCTCTACACCTATCATTATTGGAGTAGCAGTCAAAAAAACTACAGAATCTGTTTTTGAGAGGAGCTTTGCCATACCAGCATTTGCCTTTGTCTGAGAATTACGCAACCTATGAGCCTCATCACACAAAACAAAGTCAAACTTCTTATTACTATTTTCGATAAGATCAATAAATCTATTTTTCTGTACCTTATCCTTATCTATACGACTTCTAACCTTCTCATAGTTTACTATTCCTTTAACTCTTCCATCATGATGATTAAGATCACTAACTAACTCTTTATCATTCTGATAAATCTTAAAGCTCAGATTAAATTTATCCAGAAGCTCCTTCTGCCACTTTATCTGCAAAGATTTAGGGCAAATAATTAGGGCATTACGCAACTCCTTACGAGCTAATAGCTCTAACATGATGTGGCCAGCTTCAATAGTTTTACCCAAACCAACCTCATCTGCTATTAATATCCTTCTCTTCTCAGAGTTCAAAAATTTCAACAAAGGCTTATACTGATACGCCTTGAAAATAGTTTTAGAAGCCTTAAGAGAAGAGACAGTATTATTACTGGTATTACGAATCTTGACAGTGGTATTAATTCTGGAGAAATCATTAAAATTATCTAGCAAACACATCTTCATACGATCGAATGGATCAGAGAGATTTACATTTGGCTCCAGATCTGACTCTATAGATATATCTTCAGAATCTTGATATTTTACAGAGTAAGTTTGCAGACCTCTCCTTAAAGGGTGTACAGTAGTAACTACACCTACCAAATTTGAATTAACATTAATTACCTTATCCCCAGGTGTAAACTTTGACATATATTGATACTATATAATTTTATTAAATAATAAATCTATTCACAACACTCTAATAATAAAGAAATAAAGACAATTCTCACTATATTCGACATCTGTTTCTCATGCCCAAATATAGTATAATATATTAGAATTAGACATATTGAATAAATCTTATGTTAAATTCATCGCAACAATACACCACAATTTAAACAGCTACACCCATACATCTACTATGGTATTAATCACTCACCTCCCCCCACCCTAAAAGAAAAAAAAGGGTTGTGTTAAAGATTCGTGCAGTTAGACTACACAATAATTCTATATCTTTGTGAAAAACAAAACAGAATACTATTATGAGAGGAGAAGAACTACAGAGGCAAACCTCTATAAACATATATTGCTGTCCGGTAAAAGTTTTTTGACGCACAAAAAAAGGGTTGAATCTTCAATTTGAAGTGAACCCCGAAAGTTAGACAATAAACTTTCGGGGTTTTCTTATGCATAAAAATGAAAAGAGAAAAAAACATTCTGATGCTGATCGTCTACGATATATGCATATGATTGAA
>JBOFEN010000001.1:0-5617 GCA_051648105.1 Bacteroidales bacterium | reverse complement strand
AACCAAGATGCATCTCCGCGTGGCTGTGTTGTCTTGTCGTTATAGCTAGCCCAGAATGCGCTCTCAGCGGTGGCACTAGGGTAGAAGGCATAGACTGACTCACCTCCTGAGAGGAATATTGTTTTTTTCCACACCATAGTCTCGTACCACTCCTCGAAGCTTGAGTTTGGTATCTGAGAGGCTATCTCCGTTGTTACTTCATAGCTCTGAATGCCGCTCTGGAGTATGTCGCCATCTAGAAGAATGGAGCGTATCTGATAGCTATTCTCCTGCTGGCTATCCTGAGGGAGTGATAGGCGTATGAATTCACCAACCTTGCTCTGCTCTGCTCGAACCCACTGATCACTACCCAATGGGGCATATTCTGCAAAGATATTACCCTGCTTGAAGTAGTTCATCGCTGTTGCATCATCACAATAGAGTTGTAGATCTACGTGTCCTGCATATACATCTAGCTCTGAGTTGACCTTTAGATCAAATTCAGGGATGAAGACTGGTAGTTTGATCTCCTGTTGTTTGGCTCCAGCTATAAGTCTTACCATAGTGGATGGTGTGATAAGGCTAGGGAAGTCAAGCTCTAATTGGTGCGTTCCACTCTCTGAGGATAGTAGATTAAAACTAATCTCCTTCCACTCATCATTGAGTAGTGCTTGTGCTTTGAGGTTGAAGTCTGCCCCTAGTAGATGACAAGCTAATGTTGTGCTCATCGATCCCACTGTCACACTCTGCGTAGGCTCTAAGATATAGAACTCGTTATCTATAGTGTGGATAGTAAGTGTGGTAGTTGAGCTCTTTGAGTAGCGGTCTACTGCCTCAATGGTGAAGCTGTGCTCGTCACTTCCAGATTCTATCATAAGGTTTGGAACAACTCCTTTGAAGTCTACCATTGCTATGTTCTCCACCACACCAGAAAGACCTCTAGCATCAAGACCGAAGCTCTTTAGTAGTGTCCACTCTTGAGCTGTAGCACTCATAAGGTCTATAGCTGCAGGCCACCCTTGTGAGAGTAGGAAGCTAGAGTTTGTATTTAGTATGCAGGCAGTAAGTCCAGATCTGGCATTGATATAGCTCTCTAGGGTTGCCTCCGTATGGGCTGAACCTTCATATACCTCAATGGCTGTTCCATCGACGAACCCTTTGTTGGTTATCGTTGGAGCAGGGGCACCCATAGCCTCTTGTGACACATCAATCTCCACACTCTCCTCAGCGGTTGAGGTATCGAATGTTACCTTTAGAGTAGAGCTGCCTGCATCTACATCGAAGCGGAATCGATAGTGGTGCTGTGCAAGGGTGTTCTCAACTGTGGCTGCTTTGATGGTCGAAGAGGTACCTTGTTGGTTCTTGACATCTAGGTTGACACTCAGTTGTGATGGCTTGAAGTAAGCGGCGCGACTCTCATCTGAGGTAAATGTTATGTCACCACTAGATGGTGATGATACTTTTGCAGAATATTCGCTGAAGTACTTCTTAAATGCTTCTGAATATTCTATCGTAGCTTTAGTGTTTGCCAAGCGTGCCGTGATGCTCACTTGTGTCAACTCACCCGTTTGGATAAGGAAGTTCTCACTACCTTCAAAATATGGACTCTCAAATCCCTCTTGCTCTAGCATACCCAATGATGCCTTCATCGAGTAGCTACCCTTAGGGAAAAGAGCGTTCTGCTCAAACTGATCGAATCTATCCCAAGAGTTCAATAGATTACCTCCCTCGTAGAGTTCAAGCTTAAACTCACCCACATTGGGTAGTTGCTCTGACTCTTCACTCTTTGTTGTTGGCGTGGATACTTCTGCGTTTGAATTGACGCTAAGAGCCAACCTCCCTCCTCTGCTGCTATCAGTTAATCTATCTTGTGAACAAGATGAAAAACCAATCGCTAATGCAATGAAAATCGAGATAAAGTGTTCTGACTTTTTCATTTAGACATAAGTTTAATGATATCTTGATTGATATTTTGAAATATGGTGTAAAATTAAATCAATTTGCTCACACGGCGATATATGAAACACTTTTAACATTCTAAATATTAAATTTGTGATCGGGGAGTGTCGTATTTATGATGGTGATAATTCTTGAAATAGCTTGAATAGTGGGGGAAATGGTCTATCTCTATTGCTCTTTATGTGAGTTGTAATGGTAATGTATCATTTTTTACACCTATTTCTTGCCATTTTTACTCTTTTGTGATGGAATTTTGCTTTCTCTGATAGTAATTCTGGCATATTTATACGTTTTGTGATATCAATATTCATTAATTTATTCCTTTTGAAGTTTGCTGATTCACTCTGAGGGTAACTACCATTTTGGCTAAGGCTTTTTGTGGGTTAGGCTGAGGGTAAATGGGGCTTAGCCTAAGGGTGAGATTTATGAAAAGTATAGGGTGATAATAGTAGTGTGAGGTGTAAGAGGGTTTTGTTGTGAGAATAGGGGTGAAAAGCTAAGGGTTTAGGGTAGTATCTCAAAGAGTTGAGGGGTGAAACTCACTGACATTTTTGCTTAATAGAAATACCTCACTCTCTCTGGGGTGTTACAAAGAAATAGTCACCTATTATATATATAGGAGTTGTCGGAATATCCGAACTGTATACTCATATATATAATAGGTGACTATCTATAAAATATTTATTACCTACAAAAGACGTCTTCGGAACTCTGCACAGACGATAGAGGTTGCTACACCAACGTTTAGAGACTCACATAGAGGGTGCTCCTGTGGATAGCCTGGTATGAGTATCTTGTGTGTGATCAGCTGTTGTACCTCTGGCGATATGCCGTTGCCCTCGTTGCCCATTATGATTATCCCCTCTGGGGTTATCTCTTGGTGGTATATGTTTTGCCCATCAAGGAGTGTACCATATATTGGTGTGTCGCACTGGGGTAGTAGCTCGAGAAGGTCTGTATAGTGTACCTTCACTCTTGCTAGTGCACCCATGGTTGAGTTGACTGTCTTTGGATTGTATATGTCGGCACAGTTTGGTGAGCAGATCACATTCTCTATGCCAAACCAGTCGGCAATGCGAACGATGGTTCCTAGGTTGCCAGGGTCCTGAACAGTGTCAAGGGCTATGGTTAGTTTACCTTTTAGCTCATCAGGTGATAGGGTGTACTCTTTTTTGTGAAACACTCCGATCATCTGCTGAGCGCTCTTCTGCGTAGATATCTTATCTATACTCTGTTGGTCTAGTATGTATATCTCTTTGCAATCACTGGGAGGAGTTATGCTATCGAAGATTTCTTGTGTGGTGATGAGTATCTGGCATTGGCAGTATTCAAGCAGATCACTCACCAGTCTATTGCCTTCGGCAAGGAAGCAAGCAGCAGCATCGCGTTCGCGCTTCTTCTGGAGTGACTGTATGTACTTGATTCTGTTTTTTGTGATTGTCATCATAGGTTGATCTTGTGTGTCGTGAACTATTTTACTCTTCCTCCGGTGAGCCAGTTCTTGATGTAGTATGGCTCCTTGAGGTTGCTGATGATTACTCCTTTGCTTGTAGAGCTGTGTATGAAGAGGTCATCTTTGAGGTATATACCTACGTGTGTAGGTTTTCGACTATTGCTCTTAAGTGTGTTGAAGAATACGAGGTCACCCTCTTCGAGTTTGCTCTTGGATCTCTTACGACAGTTTTCTTCTAGGATTTGTGATGAGCTTCGAGCAAGGTAGACACCGTATACGCTTTTGTAGAGTGTGCGTACGAGGTTTGAGCAGTCTGTACATCGCTTGGTTGTTCCACCATCACAGTGAGGTGTGCCTATCCATTGTGCGGCCTCTCTGTAAAGTGTTATGTTATCCTTTTTGTTGAGTTTGACGTTTAGTTGTTTCTCAATAGGACGTGCCTGCTTTGTAAACTGCTTGCTCGAGGAGCAGGAGCAGAGTGTGGCAAAGGCAAGGATGGTGGTTAGATGTTTGATAGTGTTGTTTAGTCTCATTGCTCTTCGAAGATTGTGTTTGGGTACTCCACGTCGACAAGGAAAAGTGCTTGTGCTGGTACGGAGGTGCCTGCCTTGCCTCTATCCTTCATTTCGATGATCTTGCAAACATCTTCGGGTGTGATTTTGCCTCTTCCCACATCAAGGAGTGTGCCAACAATGGCGCGGACCATATTGCGTAGGAATCGGTTTGCTTTGACAGTGAACACAATGGTGCCATCTGGCTCTCTATCCCAATGGGCGATCATCATTTGACAGTTGTTTGTCTTGACGTCGGTGTGTAGTTTTGAGAAGCTGGTAAAGTCCTCGTAGTTGAAGAGCAATGCTGCGGCTTGGTTCATCAGCTCTAAGTTGAGCGGATGATTAACGCGATGACTCATTGAGCCACGAAAAGGGTCTTTGTGCTCAACGATATAGTATTTGTATGTTCGCGAGGTGGCATCGAAGCGTGCATGTGCATCACTCTTTACGGGCTTGATCTCCTTGATCCAGATGTCTCGAGGGAGTAGTCGGTTGAGTTTGTCGGTAAGCG
Organism: Bacteroidales bacterium; assembly: GCA_051648105.1. GTDB lineage: Bacteria > Bacteroidota > Bacteroidia > Bacteroidales > UBA7332 > UBA7332. The sequence goes on along the minus strand of JBOFEN010000001.1, from coordinate 1,161 downwards.
TTTCTAGTGATTCGATTGGCGTTTGGCTATCGAAGTGTGCAATCATTGTTGAGGCGTGTACGCCTGTGTCGGTACGCCCAGCTCCTACGATAGGAGTTGGGGTACGACGTATGGTTGAAAGAGCTTTTTCGATCTCCTGCTGCACACTGTTTGCATTTGGCTGTATTTGCCAGCCGCAATATTTCTCACCGTTGTATGCGAGGTATATGAAGTATCTATGCATCTCTGTATAGTTAGTGGCGGATAGTTCTCGAGCTGTTGTTCTTACTTGTTTAGGAAGTTAGATACAATCTCGAGTGTCTCGTTTTGTGCGCTTGTAAGGTCGTCGTTAACTACTACCTTATCAAACTGTGGAGCGAAAGTTAGTTCGAACTCTGCTTTGTCAATACGTTTTTGTATTGTCTCGGCAGAATCAGTAGCTCTAGAGATGAGTCTTTTTCTAAGCTCTTCAACGCTTGGTGGTTGTATGAAGATAGATAGTGCTTTTTCGCCGAAGTGTTTTTTGATGTTTACACCGCCAACAACATCAACATCGAAGATTACGTTTTTGCCAAGTGAGTGTATTCTCTCTACCTCACTTAGGAGTGTGCCGTAGAAGCAGTCAGTGTAAACCTCCTCGTGCTCAAGGAACTCTCCGTTGGCAATCTTTTGGCGAAACTCTTCGGCAGATAGGAAGTAGTATTCGCGAGCGTGTTGTTCCTCTCCACGTGGCTTGCGGCTGGTTGCCGAGATAGAGAATTCGACGTTGATGCCTTGCTCTAGGAGGTAGTTGATGATTGTTGATTTGCCCGATCCTGAAGGGGCTGAGAATATGATTAGTTTATCTGCTTGCATTGTTGCTTTGTTTGAATGTGATATAGTGCTTAGCGCTATGTATTACATAGCGTTAAGTACTTGTTCTTTGATTTGCTCTAGTTCATCTTTCATCTGAACGACGATCTTTTGCATCTCTGTGTGGTTTGATTTAGATCCTAGTGTGTTGATCTCACGTCCAATCTCCTGTGTGATGAATCCTAGTTTCTTTCCTTGCCCTTGAGCTTGGTTCATTGTCTCTAGGAAGTAGTTTAGGTGATTGGCAAGTCTATGCTTCTCCTCGTTGATGTCAAGCTTCTCTATGTAGAATATCAATTCTTGCTCTAGTCTGCTTGAGTCGTGCTCTAC